>DASXLG010000001.1 GCA_036496425.1 Terriglobia bacterium
GAAAAATTTCCAGGATGTGGCCGTCGTCACCTCGTCTGAAGACTATGCGGCAATCGCGGAGGCGCTGAGGTCTTCAGGCGGCGTGCTCGGACGTGAGCTGTTGTTTGATCTGGCTCGAAAAGCATTTATCTGCACGGCAAGGTACGATGCGCAGATCGCGCAATACCTGTCCGCAGAGCCGGCGACGACGGAGCAGGGCCCTCGTGCTCCTTTCCCACCGAATGTTTTCATGGACTTCGAGAAGGTCATGGATCTCCGTTACGGTGAAAATCCACATCAGCGCGCTTCTTTTTACAAATGGGGTGGGCAGCCGGGATTTGGCCTTGCGGCCGCCAGGCAGCTTCAAGGGAAAGAACTCTCCTACAACAATCTTGTGGACGCCGAGGCGGCCTGGAACCTGGTCCGGGAATTCGAAGCGCCAGCCTGCTGCATTATCAAACACACCAATCCGTGTGGAGCGGCTGTTGGAAGCCGGATTCGCGAGGCATACGTCAAAGCGTATGACGCGGATCCCGTATCTGCCTTTGGTTCCATTATTGCTTTCAACCAGACAGTCGATGAAGAAACGATCCATGAGCTGGCCAACGTACACAAACTATTCGTCGAAGCGATGATTGCCCCAGCGTATCACCCGGCAGCACTGTCGATTCTGGCTGCAAAAAAGAATTTGCGGGTACTGCAGGTGGAATCGTCCGGCTCGGGGACAGCGTGGTCACAGTTTGAGATGCGGCGCGTTTCGGGAGGCATTCTGCTTCAGGATACGGATAACGTTCTTTTTGGACCGGAATCCAGAATAGTGACCGGCCGCAAGCCGACAGATAAAGAGCGCGAGGATTTGCAGTTTGCCTGGCGGATTGCAAAGCACGTCAAGTCCAATGCCATCGTGCTCGCCGAAGGCGGCCGGATCATTGGAGTCGGAGCCGGGCAAATGAGCCGGGTGGATTCCGTCAAATTGAGCATCGAGAAATCCCGCCCGTCAGCGAAGGGCTCCGTGATGGGCTCCGATGCGTTTTTTCCATTTCGGGACGGGATCGATGAAGCTGCCAAAGCCGGTGTTACGGCCATCATCGAACCGGGCGGTTCGGTGCGTGACGCGGAGGTCATTCAGGCCGCTGACGAGCACGGGATGTCAATGATTTTCACGGGTTTAAGGCATTTCAAACATTAGGTGTAAGGTATAATGGGGAAATCGACTAGCGACAGAAAGATGGCTTATGAATAAATACTTGCTCGTCTTGCTGCTGATTCCGGCATTTGCGGTAACTGGATTGGCTCAGGCTCAAACCAATGCCCGTGCCCAGGCGTACTACCATTTTTCTAAAGGCCGGTTGCTCGACGATCAAGGGCAAACCACCCAAGCCATCGATGAATACAAAAAAGCCCTCGAGCTGGATCCGAATAATTCGCTGATTTATTCGGAAATGGCCGAGAGCTACCTCCGGAATAACCGGGTGCGCGACGCTGTCGACAGCGCAACTAAAGCGATCCAACTGGACCGTGACAACATCGAAGCGCACAAGCTTCTGGATACGGTTTACCTTCAAATCATCGGCAGATCGAATGCTCAGCAGCCTCCCAGTATCGACACCATCAACAGCGCGATCCACGAATTCGAAGAGATCATCAGAATCGATCCGACCGATAACACGTCATACGTGATGCTTGGGCGGCTGTATCTGATCAAGGGGGACCGTGACAAGGCTACGGCGATTTTCAAGAAGCTTCTGGGACAGGAGCCCGGTTCCGAAGAAGGCGTCACGGCTCTCGCCAAGCTCCACATGGATGCCGGCAATTTCAAAGAGGCCGTTGATCTTCTCGAGGCGTTCGTAAAGGACCATCCGGAGTCCGATTCCGCGCTTCAAACTCTGGGCGAAGCGTATTCGGATTTGCAGGAGTTTTCAAAATCTGCAGATGCGTACAAGCGCGCTGCCGAGCTCGATCCGGACGACGTCGAGATCAAGAAGGCTGAAGCCGAGGCTTTGTACCGGGCTCAGAATCTCGACGAAGCGGCAAAACTCTACGAAGACCTTGCGAAATCCGCGCCGGACGACGGAATCTCATTGCTGCGCCTCGGCCAGATCTACCAGGCAGAGATGAAGTACGAGCAGGCGCGCCAGTATCTACAAAAAGCGGCCCAGTCATTCCCGGACAGCGTTGAAGTCCAGTTCAATCTCGTGATTCTGGATCGCCAGGAAGGCCACCTGGAAGATGCGCTCAAACGCGCAAACGACATCCTCAAAAAGACGGAAAAATCCAACGGCCGTTACAGCGAGGCTGAGAAACAAAACCGGCGCATTTTCCTCATCAATCAGGCAACGCTGAATCAGTCGCTGGGAAATTACGACGCGGCGGTCAAGACGCTCCAGGATATCAAGAGTCTCACCAACGAGAAGGCCGGACCAATCGATGCGATGATCGTCGAGACCTATCGAATGGCCCGGAATCTCGACAAAGCCGTTCAATACTCCGATCAGGCATTGAGCGAGAATCCCGGCAATCGGCAGATGCAGATCGTGCACGCCGATCTGATTGCGGAAAAGGGCCGTGTCGATGACGGGATCAAGGCCCTGCAACAGCTGCAGAAGGGAAACGACACCGACCTCGACGTTTTGTCGACGGAAGTCAGCATTTACCAGCGGGCGAAAAAGTATGAGCAGGCCCAGAACGTATTGAATACCGCGATCCAGCGTTTTCCGAATCAGGAGCAGGTCTACTTTCTGCAGGGCGCCCTTGACGAGAAGCAGAAGAAATACGACGGCGCCGAGAAGGCTTTCCGAAAGGCTCTCGAGCTTGGCGAGGAGGATCCGGCAGTACTCAACTATCTGGGATACATGTACGCCGACCGTGGCGTCCGCCTGCCTGAAGCCGCGTCCATGCTTGAAAAGGCAGTGAAGGCCGAACCGACAAACGGCGCCTACCTGGACAGCCTGGGGTGGGTTTACTTCAAGCAGAACCGGTTCGATCTGGCCGAAGAATATCTGAAAAAAGCGATTGTTTTCGTCAACGGCGACTCCTCCATCCATGACCATATGGGCGACCTCTACTTTAAGACCAAGCGCTACGACGACGCCCGCAACGAGTGGAACAAATCGATACAGCTGGCCACCGACCAGGACGAAATCGATAAAGTGAAGAAAAAGCTGGATGAGCTGAAGACGACCCGGGCGGCTAAGAAATAATTTCGAACCTTTCCTTCCACACGGCTGTCACTAATCAAGACAGGCTAAGCGCGAGCGTGGCGGTGCGCGGCATTTGATTGGCGAAGCGCCAGTTCGGTAGAGCGCAGCAGTAGTAGGCGAAGCGCAAGCGCGGTAGCGCGCAGCAGTAGCAATTGATGATGAAGACGGTGGCTGTTCGAGCCGAAGACATAGACTTCGATGCGGCTGCTCGCGAGCACCGTCCGTTTCTGCTACAGATCGCTGTTGCTTCGACCCGAAATCCTACGGACGCGGAAGATGTTGTTCAGGAGGCGCTGATGCGCGGCTATCGCGGGATCAGCCGCTTCCGGGGCGATTGTCCGCTCCGGATCTGGTTGTCTCGAATCGTGGTGCGGGTTTCGATCAATCACCACCGCAGCGTTGCCCGGCGCCTCAAACGCTGGATCTTTTTCGCGGATCTGGAGACCACGCATGAGGACGGATCGGTTCAGGAGTTTGAACCT
>DASXLG010000002.1 GCA_036496425.1 Terriglobia bacterium
ACGAACACTGCCGGCCTGGAGCACTCCCAACGGCAATGTCACAATCGCGCGATCGGCCGTGAACCCGCCGATACTTACGTGCCCCGGCTCCCACTCAATCTCGCTCACCGGGGTTTTCAGATGAAGATCCACCATCGCAGAATCGAGCCGGCCCAGGGAGCGCACAATCCGGTCCAATCCGGCAAAGACGCGAAACTGGGTATCCGCCCCGACGCGATCGATAGAGTCCTGGGTCTGCGCCAGGAACTGCATGCTGATCCGGCCGGACCGCGCGGCATTGAAGCCTTCGACAAACTCGACGGCAGTGCGTCTGGTTTCTTCATCGATGTCGAGAGTGTTCACGAATTCCTCAAAGGAACGGTCCGGGTAAGTCCTGCCCCTCTTGAGATGCGCCGCAACGCGTTCCCATTGCGGCCAGAAATCGTTACACGTCCTCGTCACATGAGCCTGGGAACACCAATCGTCGCCTTCGAGCGTTCCCGCGATGAGGTTTTCTTTTCGAATGACATCCCAGAGCTCCCGCGGCCTGCCGTGGACGAACTCGGCGCCCAGTTCGACCGGCACGGGAAATTGCGGGTCGTGCAAAGTATGGACACGCCCTCCGATCCGGTCGCGGGCCTCCAGAATCGTCACATGCTGTCCGGATTCCGCAAGGCGGCGGGCGGCGGCCAAGCCGGATAAACCGGCGCCAACAACGATAACGGATGGCATGAAATACCCCTGGTATGTTAGACGCGCTATAATACGCGCCGTGAAAAAGGCGATCCTCTTACTTACAGTGACCATGCTTGCCGGGTGCGGCGGAAACACATCACCCTCGATGCAAAACAGCGCCAACTCATCGGCTCCGGCTGCGCAAGCGGTAACTGCGAAACCACCGGATGAGAGCGCGGCATTGGATGCGATTGCCAAGATCAATGACGCCCAGGCCAATTACTTCAGGCGCAATCGCCGCTATGCTTTAACCTTCGACGAATTGGTCGATGCGCACCTGCTCAACAGCGCGCCCTCCGCCGAAACGGGATACGATTTCACCCTGCGTCCTGCCGCGGATGCGCAAACCTATAAGCTTGCGGTAAATCCGGCGGCGTCATCGCCGTCAGTCCGTCATTTTCTGAGCGATGAATCGGGCGCGGTGCATGCCGAAGCCGGCCGGGACGCCACTTCCGACAGCCCCAAAATTTAAGCGGACCACTTCTGTCCGTCCACGACTCCATCATCGCAACCATACGTTATTTCTGTGCCTTGGGAGGGCCCTGCATGAAGAGTCTGAAATCCAAGACGTCTGCTTCGTATCAATCGCAACCCGTCTGGTGTAATCACTGCCGGATCCGAATCGCTCCGTATGATATGAAAATGGTCTTTCACGGGAAGGATTATCACCAGGACTGTTACAAGAAGGTCTCGCACTCCGCCAAATCGAGAAAGAACTAATTAGCCGCAGATGACGCGGATGACGCAGATGGGGCCGTATAAGACTCTTGGACGGCCACATCTGGGTCATCCGCCTCATCTGCGGCTAAAAATCCTCCTCTGATCGGGATGGCGCGCCGATTGCTCATGAATTCGGCATGAATATGCGACGCATCCATAAGCCGGATCCGATGCCGCCGGAGCCGGTTCCCAATCCGCAGCCAACTCCGGCGCCGGCCCCCCGTCCAGAGCCGGCTCCGATCCCAGTTCCGCCTATTCCGACAGCGTCCCTAGCGCGACGCCCGGAATAACTTGCTCTGGAGACTCTGCGCCTTATCCAGATGCATTTCGAGTTTCGGCAGCCGATCCTCGGCATACTTTTTCAGGTCAGCGTCCTGGGCAATGCCGATCTGATCGCGAAACATTTCGGCGGCCTTCTGATGATCTGCGACCATCATGTTGATGAACTCCCGATCGAATTCCGCCCCGGACAGCCCGCTCATTCGGTTCAAGTCCTTCAGCGCATCGGCCGATGTCGTTTCCGGCTCCGGCACGTTCTTGTCTTTCATCAGATCCGAGAGATCCTCGAGGGCTGTCGTGTGATCGTTCTGGATCATGTTCGCGTAATCCCGAACGTCAGAGGTTTCCGACTTCTGCAACGCAAGCCGCGCTGCGGCGATATCGCAAAGGTCGGCCTGGGCCGTTTTCATCATGAAGTCCTGCCCGGCCGGCGAAACGGCAGGGGGGCGGTTACTGCGGGCGGCCTCGACGCTGGAATGACTGCATCCCGTCAGAGCGAAGACCGCCGCCAGGACACACGACCAGAGTGTCAGATGCCGATTTCTCTTCATTTTCGATGCACCTTAACTAACGGTAAAGTAGGAAGAAAATGATCAGGATCAGAATAATCAGGCCAATCGGGACATACATAAACCCCTCCTCTTTTGCTGGAGGCACCTGCGATGCCATGCGGGAGACACACATTTCTCAACAGGTTGAAGCACGCAGCGGATTCCGGACGGGGTAAAATTTCCATATGCGGATCGTTACCTACAACATCCACAAGGGACGTGGAATGGACGGCCGCACCTCCATCAAACGCATAGCCGAAGTTCTCGGCGAACTCGACGCGGACATCATCGCGCTTCAGGAAGTTTTTGCGGTCTGCGAGGCCCACGCCGGACAGGTGGAGAGTCTGGCCAGCGCCCTCGGATTCCATGCCGCATTCGGCCGCACACGTCACCACCGGGGACGGCCATACGGTAACGCGATTCTGACGCGATGGCCGATTGTGGCTTCGTGTGAAATGGACATTTCGCGGGCAAACCGTGAGCGCCGCGGTTGTATCCGCGCGGACCTGAAAACGCCTGGCGGTATCCTGCACGTTTTCAATATCCACATGGGAACCAGCTACTTCGAGCGGCGGCATCAGGTAAGGAGTCTGCTGTCGTCCAGGCAAATTGATCAGGACCTGACGGGGCCTCGCGTTCTGGTGGGTGACTTCAACGAGTGGATCAAAGGACTGACGACGCGGCTGCTGTCGGACAAATTCGAAAGCCTGAACCTCGCCCTGCACGTTCGAAAGAGACGCAGTTATCCCGGCATCCTGCCGCTCCTCCATCTGGATCACATTTATTTCGAGCGGCCTCTGCACGTGCAGAAAGCGGAACTCATCCGCACCCGCCTTTCGAAGGTGGCATCGGACCACCTTCCGCTGGTAGCGACATTTCGATGGGGTGAGGCCGCATAAGCTTAAGCGGCATCGGAAACTTATTGAAGCATTGCATCATTAGAGGTTTTTTCATTTCAAATTTAGAAATGAACCAACTTCTAATGATGCAATGCTGTAAGAAGTCTCCTAAGCCTCCTCCATCCCCTTCCGTGAAAGATCGCTATAATAGAGATATATGACCTTGAAAGAGCGGTTGTACCGTTTTCGCTCCTTCTGGATCTTTCCGATTGCCGCCGTTGTTCTTCTGCGCTTTGCAGTCCTGGCCGAACCTCAACGGTCGAGCGGGGATCTGGTGCTGCTTTTCCTGCTCGGCGTTTTCTTATGGACGTTTCTCGAATACGTCCTGCACCGCTTTCTATTTCATATTCAGATCCCGATAAAAAACCCGCAGCTGCACGAGATCATCAATGGATCGCATCTGCTGCATCACGCGTCGCCGCGGGATCCGACCAAGATCCTGGTGCATCCGGCGTATGGACTTGTCGTTTCCACACTGATTTACGGACTGCTTTATGCTGTTTTTCTGAATGCGGCGGCGGCCGCAGTTGTGCTGACCGGCATCTGGGCGGGATTTCTTTACTATGAAGCGGTACACTACCGCGTCCACTTCAGCCTGTCCGGTTCGGGTCTGGTCGCGCGGCAGCGGAAGCCGCACTTCTATCATCATTTCACGACGAACAAACGGTGTTTTGGCGTGACAACGCCTTTGTGGGATTACGTTTTCGGAACGACGGCGCGGCGGGCCGCTACGAAGTAGCGCGGGACTTCTGGGCCTTGAACACCGCTTCTTTCGCTTCCTTGAGCTGCTCTTCGAGAGCCGCGATCTGCTTTCTGGCTCGGCGGTCCGCTCCTTCGAGTTCTTCAAGCTTGTCCTGGGACTTTCGCTCCGCCCGCACACGCAGGCGATTCACCTCATCCAGTTTCACGTCGAACTGAGCCTGCAACTCCGCCTGTGCCTGCTTGCGTGTGGCTTCCTGCGCTACGGGCAGGGCCTGTTCTAATTGATGAATCCGCGCTTCCAGGCGTTGCCGCTCGCCGGACAGATCGTTGGTAAAGGAAACGATCTCGTGTTCCAGACGCTGCCGGTCGCGGTTTGCCTCAGCGAGCTTTGGCTCATATTGTGAGCGGACCTCCTGATAAATCTCGCTTCGCAGGCTGTCCTGCGCGCGCTGGAGCTCCGTATCGAGCCGCTTGATCTTGAGCTCCAGCTGGTCCCTCTCGGTTCCCCAGTGAATCTTTGCGTCCTGAAACTCGGCTTCCCACTCCCCGGCGCTTTTCGCAGGCGGACCGCTGGAACCGGCCGGTACTTTGCCGAGTTTTTCCAGGAGCGCACGCCTCGCGGTTTCCTTCCTTTGGTCGAGGGCGCCTGGTGCGGTCAGCTTTTTCAGTCTTTCGATTTCCGCAGCGAAACGCTTGCGCTCGCTTTCCCACTGGAGGTTCCAGTCCTGTTTCGCCTCCGCGACGCGCGCGTCAACCTGGTCCCGCAAGGCGGCCGTCATGCGGGACGGGTTATTGGATCGCTCCATCGCTTCCAGAACAGCCCCTTGCATGCTTGCGATCTGGGCTTTGAGGTTGTTCCGTTCGGCCTCGAATTTCTGCCGTGCCGCCGTAAGATCCTGCTCGAGCTGCTGCCGGGAAAGGATGGCTTGTTCAAGCTGGAAATGAAGCTCCGACTGGACATCTTCGGAAAGCTGCTGGCGGGCCGTCTGACGGGCGCGCTCGACGGCTTCCTCGAGCTGCTCGATCTCGACCCTCAGATTGCGGCGCTCCGCGCGCCATTGATCGCGGGAATGCTCGAATTCCTCTTCCAGCGCCTCCTGTTGCTTTCGAAAGTCCTTTAACCGCTTCTCGTATCGCGCATGTACATCTTCGATCAGCTGTTTCGCGGCCGATTCGGACCAGGCGACGGCGTAAAGATCGATGGGTTCGTATTTGCCTTTCATCTCGGCGCGGCCGATCCTGGCACATTCGAAGCCGGCGGCTTTGGCGGCATCGAGCAACACATCGGTGATCAGAATTTGTTCGGTATCCGCCTGATGCTGAACGCGCGATGCCGCATTCACGACATCGCCGAAGACGTCGTCATCCTTTATCAGACCGAGGCCATAGTGGAGGCCGACGCGGATGCGGATCTGATCGATTTCGGCCTTACCCTCACGATCCTCCGCAAGAGCCTGCTGCATGCCGGCCGCGGCTTTGATGCCGCCGACAGGGTCATCGAACTGCGCGAGGATGGCATCGCCGATCGTCTTGACGACACGGCCCCCTTGAGCCTGGATGACGGGAAAGAGCAGGTCGTTATGACGGTTGATCATCGACATGTATTCGATGTCACCATTCTTTTCAGCGTAAGCGGTTGATCCCTTGATATCGCTGAAAAGGATCGTCATCGGAGTCTTGAGCTTTTCAAGCTCCTGCTCCATTTGCCTGCGCTGCTCCAGCAGCTCCTGAAGTTTGTCCTTATCCGTGCTCAAAGCGGGTGGATTATAACAAAAGATTCAGTTTTTACAGGGATGGACTCTTATCTCCTGGCAATAGAATCCGCCGGATAAGGGCTATCGGTATGCCGCCTTGCTTTACGAAATCATCATGAAAGTCTTTCAGGCTGAAATTCGAGCCCTTCGTCCTGCGGAAGTCGTCACGCAGCTTGTAGATCTGCAGCTTACCCAGCGTGTAGTACAAATATGTCGGATTGTAGGCCCCTCGGCGGGCTTCTTCATAAGCGTTGGCAGGTTCCTGAAACGCCTTTTCCTCAAAGAACCTGGCCGCCTGCTCGACCGTCCAGCCGGCAGTATGAAGCTTGATTCCGGCGACGTAGCGGGCATCGCGAAGCAATGCCTCCTCGAGCTGCGCGAGACGCATTTTCGGGTCGCCTCCGCCGAAACCTTCGTCAATCATCATCTGCTCGGCGTAATGAGCCCAGCCTTCGACGTTTGAACTGCAGTAAAGGATCTTCCGGGTTTTTGTCGGAAACGATTTGGCGTTGAGAAACTGGATGTAGTGTCCGGGATAGGCCTCGTGAATCGTGATGACGTTCATCACCGGGGCGTTGAACAGGCGCAAATGCTCTTCCTTGTGTTTAGCGTCCCACACTTTCTCCGGCGGCGTGATGTAGTAAAAAGCTTCCGTCGCTTTGGTTTCGTAGGCGCCGGGTGTATCCATCGAAGCAAACGCGCCTGAACGGGCGTACGGAGGGGTCTCTGTGATGATCGGCCGGACCTCCGATGGAATCGTGACGATGCTCTTGTCTTTGATGAACTGGATGATTCCCTCGACGGTGCGCTTCGCGTCGGGAATCAGACTCGCTTCCGTCGGGTGATCGTTCGAAAGCGATTTCATGACTTCCATCGGCGGCTTTGAAGGATCGATCTGCCGCGCGGTTTCAATGAACGCGTTGTAATCCTTCTCGAGATTGGCTTCACCGATCGACAAAAGACGGTCGAGCGGCGTGTCGACCATCTCCTCATACATAAGCTTCTTCGAGAAGTTGTCCGGACCGATGGCGTAACTGCCCGTCGACTTCGGAAGCAGCGTCTTCTCGAGCCAGTTCGATGCATCCTCCAGCGACGCCGCAGCCGCATTGTTGACCTGGTTGAATTCGTTCAGAAGCGCCGTATCGCCTCCTGCCGCATCTTTGGCCCACGCCGCGACATCTTCTTTGAAGAAACCGACCGATCCATGCGCGATACGAAATGCCAGGTCGGTGAACTCGTGGGGAGGGTTTTCGACGTTGGCTTTCATCGCGCTCATGATGGCCGGCACGCCTTTCAGGCGCGCGATAACGGAACGCAGGCGATCCGCCGGAGGCGCGAAATTGCGTTTCATCAGGTTGTCGATCGTGCCTCCAGGCAGCTCGACATAATTCATGGGGTTGTGCCGCCACGTTTGAATGACTTCGAGATCGAGCAACTCGGCATTGATCTGGCTGTCCAGGATCTCCGCGTCGATCTCGTCATCCGCCGCCAGCTTGCCCGCACGGACATCCGCAAGCCTGGCCTTCAGCTCTTTCAGCTTCCCGATGCGTAGGTTGGTTGCGGACCCCGAAAGATCTTCGATTTTCGAGTCATACTCGTGGAAGCCAGTTGCGGTCGCCGTTGCCGGACTCCATTCGAACAAGGCATTGAAATAATCGTCGACAAAAGAAGACATGGTCACCCTGCCCTTACAGGAGGGGATCAGCCATAAAAGGCACAAAAGGAGCAAACAGAGCCCGTGCTTTTTGTGCCTTTTGTGGCTATTCCCCTCTTTAAGTGCGATCACTGTTTAACGGTCTCCTGAAAGAATATTGCCGAGAGTTCCGAGGACCCCGCCTTCTTCCTTGCCACCGTGGCCGGTCTGCGGCGCAGCGGCGACAATGCGGCGGGCCATGCGGCTCAACGGTAGCGATTGAAGCCAAACATGTCCCGGTCCGCGAAGGGTCGCAAAGAAGAGTCCTTCACCGCCGAAAATGGCGGATTTGATATTGCCGATGTACTCGATGTCGTAATCAACGCTCGGCTGAAGCGCCACCAGGCAGCCGGTATCGACACGCAGCAATTCACCGGCAACCAGTGTGCGTTCGATCAGCATGCCTCCGGCATGGACAAATGCCCAGCCGTCGCCTTTCAAGCGCTCCATGATGAAGCCCTCGCCGCCGAAGAAGCCGACGCCCAGTCTCTTCTGAAATGCGATGCCGATGCTGACGCCCCGGGCAGCCGCAAGAAAAGAGTCTTTTTGAGTGATCAATTCCCCGCCAACCTCGGACAGCCGGATCGGAACGATCTTTCCCGGCGTCGGCGCTGCGAAAGAAACACGCTTCTTGCTCTGCGCTGTATTCGCGAACAGAGTCATGAACAATCCCGCGCCGCTTAGAAGACGCTGTCCCGCTCCCAGCAGCACATCCACGATGCCTGTTGCATGCTGCCGCGAACCGTCGCCGAAAATCGTTTCCATCGTGATGCCGTCGTCCATGTAAAACATCGCTCCGGCTTCCGCCACAGCCGCTTCCCCTGGATCCAGCTCAACCTCCACGAACTGCATGTCGCTACCGATAATTTTGTAGTCCACTTCGAACATTTCAGACATGTTTCCCCTCCCCGCGTCATCATACGCGATATCATCCGCCCGTGATCTTTGACGTAGTGATCATCGGCGCGGGTGCAGCCGGCCTGATGTGTGCGATCGAAGCCGGGAAACGCGGAAGATCGGTTGTCGTGCTCGAGCGCAATGCAACGCCCGGCAGGAAAATCCGGATCTCCGGCGGCGGCCGCTGCAACTTTACAAATACTGAGACAACTCCCGGGAAGTTCATCTCCGCCAATCCCAGTTTTCATAAATCGGCGCTTGCGCGTTATACGCCCGATGACTTCATCCGCATGGTGGGAAAGCACCACGTTGCCTATCACGAAAAGAAACTCGGACAGCTCTTCTGTGACGGCAGCTCTCAGCAGATTATCAACCTGCTCCTGAAGGAGTGCGCCGCTGCCGGCGCGGCCGTCAGAGTGAATTCCGCCGTAACGTCTGTCCGCAAGGATCAGCACTTCACCGTTGCAACCTCCGAAGGAGAACTCGAAACACGGTCCCTGGTCATCGCCACCGGCGGCCTGTCGATTCCTGCAATCGGCGCGACGGACTTCGGATACCGCATCGCCAGGCAGTTCGATCTGAAAGTCGGTGAAGTCCGGCCGGCGCTGGTTCCGCTGACGCTTGGCGGTGATGAAGGCCGCTCTCTGCGGGAACTCAGCGGCGTCTCTCTGGAAGCCGACGTCTCCTGCGGACGCGCCGCATTTCGCGAAAATATCCTGTTCACGCATCGCGGACTGAGCGGTCCGGCGGTGCTGCAGATTTCCTCCTATTGGAATCCCGGCGATGCGCTTGTCGTCTCGCCGCGGCAGCATCCGCGGCGGTTCATTCAAAAGTGGCGCGCGTTGTACGGCGAGGCGCCCCTGGAAAAGTGGACCGTCATTCCGTCCGGAACCGAAGGCTACGCCAAGGCGGAAGTCACGCTCGGGGGCGTCGACACCAATGAACTCTCCTCCAAAACAATGGAGGCCCGCGGTGTGCCCGGCCTATACTTTGTAGGAGAAGTGGTCGATGTCACCGGACAATTGGGCGGATTCAATTTTCAATGGGCCTGGGCTTCCGGGTTCGTGGCAGGACAATACGCATGAGTGACCCTGTTCGAGATCAAGTCGTCAGTCTGTTGCGCGGCGGCAATGCGCACGTTAAGTTCGAGGACGCCATCGCCCGGCTGCCGGCAAAACTTCGCGGCATCAAACCGGAAGGGGCCGAACACACCGCCTGGGAACTTCTCGAGCATCTGCGCATTGCGCAGTCGGACATCGTGGAGTTCAGCCGCGACGCGAAACACAAGTCGCCGTCGTGGCCGGAGGGCTACTGGCCGAAAACCGCAAAGCCTTCGAGCGACGCGGCATGGAAGAAAAGCGTTGCCGCGGTGAAGAAG
>DASXLG010000003.1 GCA_036496425.1 Terriglobia bacterium
TAACAGAATTTGTTGAAGGGTATAATCAAAGTACATGCAGGAAGTGGAGATCAAGTTCGCGGTGAAGGAGACAAAAGCCGTCGCCGAGAAACTGACCAAGCTTGGATTTCAAGTCACAGTTGGCCGGCATTTGGAAAAAAACTACCTGTTCGACGATGCCTCCGGGAAGTTGCGGAGTGCAGGCCGGCTGCTCCGCGTCCGCAAGACACCGTCGAATCCAACCGTCACATTCAAGGGCCCCATTTCTGCCGCTTCACAGCTGAAACATCGCGAAGAAGTCGAATGCCGGATCGAAAGCGCCGAGACCATGATCCGCATCCTCGAAGAAGTCGGATTCGAGATCCGAATGGAGTATTCGAAATACCGGACTGTGTTCGAAAAGGACGGATTCAACGTCTCACTGGACGAAACCGAAGCAGGAAATTATCTGGAAGTGGAAGGTCCGTCGGATGAAGAGATTATGAAGCTGGGTGCAAAGCTCGGGTATTCGGAAAACGACTTTGTCCGTCGAACTTATGCAGAGCTTATTGGACATGCGCAGCCGAAGAAGGGATTGGGCCGCTAATCAAGGAGATACACATGACGAATGAAAAAGATCTTCCCGGAGATGAGCCGCTGGAGATGGTTGCCGTGGCCGGACCCTCCGAGGCTCAGATGATCGAAGAGATGCTGCAGAATAATGGGATCGAATGCAGTCTTCAGGGGGATATCATGTCGACGCCATGGCCGACAGTCAGCGACCTTGACGAGGTTCGCATCCTTGTCCGGCCGGCCGATGTCGCCCGCGCGGAGGAACTGATCGAAGCCTATTTCACCCCCGTCGCCAAAGACGAATTGACTGAAGGCGACTCCGAACTGGGCGTCGACGATGCCGACGAACCGAGCGGCTTTAAAATTTAGGCTGCACGTGCCGCGCGGGCCGTTCTGTATTTTCCCACGCCCGCGTGGCGCAGCTTCCCGGCGGCCGCCAGATAGTGCAGGGAACTGCCGACACCACGTTTGTCCAGGCCGGTAGCTTTGGCCACGTCCTCAATAGTCGCTTCACCGAGCTTCGCGACTGCGTCTATAATGGTTCGGCTGCGGTTTTCCCGGGATCGTTTGGCGGATGTTGCGCGCCGCGGCCGGCCTCGACGTTCCGTTCTCGGAATCGGAACGGTTTGGTCGCTGCCGTTGCCAACGACATAGCTTTCAATGGCATGCCGGACAACTTCATCCAGATGGCTATGCAGTTCCGCCGCAATGCGCTGGGTCAATTCGTCGATAAGAGCCATAATGCTGCTCCGTTATTTGAACTTAATCTGAAGATAGCACAAGGACTTAAGGCAAGTATTAACTATGGATAATTTTACCATCGCAGTGATCGCAGGAGACGTCATCATGTGCGCGGCTTTCATCGCGCTCATGGTGTTCGACAAGGGCGGCAAACCCACCGCTCCGGTCGCACCGCTGAAACCCGCCGGAAAACGACCTGCCTGATCTGTTCGCGCGGTTTTAGCCCGCAGATGACGCGGATTACGCAGATGGGGCGCATCATAAGTCCATCTTGCGCCACATCTGCGGCTAACTACTTTGAGATTACGTGCGGTCTTTGAGCTGGCTTTTCAATTCGTCCAGTTTTTTGTCGAGCTTCTTCTGGCGGGCGATCATCATCCACATGAAAATGAAAATGACCAGGAAGGCGAGCCCGTAGGCCGCAAATGCGAATTGGAGTCCTCTATTCATGGGCCACTATCACCTGCTCGAGATAGTTCACTTCTTCCTCGACTCTTGCAATGGCAAGACGCCGGTTCAGGATATAGATAAACAGGAGCGTGACGGCGAAGAATGAAGCGAGGAGCGCCTCGTTCATTTCCGTGGGCTCGCCTCCACCGCCGGGACTGATAACGGCTTGGGGATGCTGGGTCCGGAACAGGTAGATCGCCAGGTAATTGATCGGGACATCCACCACGGCCAGCAGTCCGAAAACACTCGACAGAACGGCCCGCTTAGCGCCCTCGGGCACGAACGCGCGGAGCATCAGATAAGCGATGAGAATCAGGTAAAGGACAACTTGCATTGTCGTTCGCGCGTCCCATACCCACCACGGTCCCCAGATCGGGCGCGCCCACATGACTGCGGTCAATAGCTGCGCCGTGATGACGACAACGCCGACTTCGGCGGAAGCCTGCGCGAAGCGGTCCCACCTGGAGTTCCGGCTGCTGAGATAGCGGATCGAGCCGTAGCCCAGGAGAAATGCCGCAACATATCCCATGATCGCGAGCGGAACATGGATATACATAATCCGTTGCGCGTCTCCCTGCGTGGCTTCGCGCGGCGCAAAGATGAAGATCATGTAGAGCGCGAATACCATCGATACCAATGTGAGTATGGCCAGAATTTTCGGCTTCATTATTCCTCTATTCCTCTACCGCGAATTCGAACAGCAGGTACGACAGCGTCAGGTAGACAATCGTAAACCCCGCCAAAATATACAACCAAGAAGAGATTTGCCGGATCTCTTCGGTCAGAACCTGCCGCGTGCTCTCGACCGCCGCAATGATGACCGGAACCGTCAGCGGGATCTGCAACACCGGCAGCATGACTTCTTTCATTCGAGTATTCGACGAGATCGTCGAGAGAATCGTGCCGACGCCGGCGATCGCCACCGTGCCGAGACACGCAATCCCGGCGACTTCGATAAATTTCAGGTCGAAATTGAATCCGTTGAAGATGACGAAGAGCGGGAGGATGATGATTTCCGCGATCATCATAAAGATGAAGTTGCTCGCCACCTTCCCGATGTAAAGGTCTCCGCGGCTGAGCGGCGCCAGGAGAAGCCCCTGCAGGCAGTCGTTGTCGGTTTCCATCGCAAAGGAGCGGTTCAAGCCGAGGATCGCCGCGAAGGAGATCGCCACCCAGAGTGTGCCCGGCGCGACGAGGGACTTATCCAGGCCTGTGGATTCGAACGCGAAATTGAAGACCACGAGAACCAGTACCGCGAACATCGTCATCGATGCGAGCGATTCCTTGCTGCGCAGCTCGATGGCGATGTCTTTGAAGATGATGGCGGAGACCGGTTTCATGTCGAGCAACATTCCCCGCCTTTCCAAGGCGGGGTGGCTGCGCCCCCAAAAAAAAAGTTCCGTTCCTTAGCGGCGCAGACGGGGCGGTTGGTAACTTCAAACAAAACAAGGTGCGCTTCGCGGTTCGAACTAACCACCCCGTACGCGCGGCTAAGGACGCTTCGCGGCTTTTTGTTTATCGCGCGTCCACCCCTCCTTGGAAAGGAGGGGAATGTCTGCATGCTTCTCATCTCGCCACGCCCACGCGGATGTATTGGTTGTAGGCGTCGCGTAGCGCTGCCTCTCGCGGCGCCGCATCGCACACCACTTTACCCCGATCGATAATTACCGCCCGGGTTGCGGCCCGGACTCCCTGATCGAAATCATGTGTCGTCAGGATTACCGTTTTCCCCGCTGCCACCGCCTCATCCAGAATCTGATTCAGCATGTCTACGGCGTTCGCATCGAGTCCTGTGTATGGTTCATCCAGCAGGATGATGGACGGATCATGCAGGATCACTCGCGCCAGACCGAGGCGCTGATGCAGTCCCCTGGAAAACGACCGCACCGGATCGTTCTTCCGCCGCTCGAGGCCGACGCGCTCCAGAAGCTTCCGGATCCGGTTTTCCAGATCGGCTGTGCCGTAAAGCCGGCCGAAGAAGCGCAAATTTTCAACCGGGTTCAGGTCTCTATAAAGAAATGTGTTGTGGGATAGAAACCCGATGTGACGCCGCGCCTTCTCCGGTTCTTCCCGGATGTCGACGCCTTCAATCGCCAGTCTCCCCTGCGTGGCCCGTACCAGCGTCGCGGCGACCTTCAGAAACGTGGTCTTCCCGGCGCCGTTTCTTCCGAACAGGGCGACGAACTCTCCGCGCCGCACCGTCAGCGTTACGCCGCCAAGAGCGGTGAAGTGTCCGAAAGTTTTTCGAATATCCTGAGATTCAAGTGCAAGCGTGGCAGTCAATGAGATTTCGTCTTCTCCAGGATTCTGGACAGCTGAAACTTCAGCTCCTTTAGTTCCTGCTTGTACTTCTTCTCGTCCAGGGTGCCCGATTCCTTCTTCGATTCCAGTTCGGCAATGCGGTCGATCAGTTCGTCTTTGCGCTTGGACACGTCTTCGCGGCCCTTCTTTCGCGCCACCGCTTCTTTGTGCAGCTGAAGGGAGTAACTGATACTCCACAGCAGAAAAGCGCCGACAAACGCGATGATGAACCAGGTGTGCGCGCCCATCGCGTTCGGCACATCCGCGGTGCGGACGCCTTCATCCTGCGCCAGGAACAGTAGGAGCATCATCAATAGTTCAGCTTAGCTCCGCAGTCCGCGCAAAACTTGTTGACCGGCGGATTGGCTGCTCCGCAGGACGAGCAGGCGCTTGTCTGGGTACCGGATTTCGATTTGTTCTTGCGCGCGGAGATCTCGCGGCGAATGAGAGCATCGAGATCTTTCGATGATTCGATGGTCTCGATTTCCTGAAGGACGGCGGCGGCTTCCGTGCTCATATCACCGCGGATTCTGCGATAGTCGTCGTCGGAGAGCTTGCCGCACTTATA
>DASXLG010000004.1 GCA_036496425.1 Terriglobia bacterium
TGGTCGCCGGCCCCAAGATGACCATATCTTTCACGACCAGCGGCGCGACGTTATATTGATAGCCTTTTTGCCACTTGGTCATTTCTTTGTCCCAGATCACGCGGCCGCTTTTCGCATCAATGGCCAACAGATGGCAATCGATGGTCGCCCAGAACAGCGTATCTCCGGCGATCGCCATGCCTTTGTTTACTTCGTAGGCGTTGTAGTACGCCTTGGGATCCAGCGAGTGCGGGAGCTTCCAGAACTCGCGTCCCGTCACGGCATCGAGCGCCACTGCTTCGAGGGCGGTGCCGGTGTACATGATACCGTCGACGACGAGCGGCGTGTTCTCCATCTTCGACTGGTTCTTTTCATTTTTCTGGTAGATGGGATGGTAGACCCACTTCATCTGCAGATTTTTGACGTTGTTTTTGTCGATCTGGTCGAGTGTGCTGTAACGGTGGCTGGCATAGCCACCTGAGTACGTAAGCCAGTTCTGCGGCTCTTTATCGGCGTGAAGGAGACGGTCGTAAGTCACCTGCGCGAGCAGAGAGCCGCCCAAAAAAACGAGTGCCAGGAAAATGAAGCGCGATGCGGTACGAGGGTTCATTGGTATTTGCTAATCCGGAAGTCCGAAGACGTAGAGGCATCCCTGGCCGGTACCGACGATATATTGCTTTCCGTCAACGGCGTAGCTGATGGGGCCGCTCGCATTGGGCCCGCCGAGGTTTGCATGCCACAGAAGCTCGCCAGTGCGGGCGTTTAGAGCGAAGAAATTTCCTTCCATTCCGCCGCCAAAGACCAGGTCACCGGCAGTGGAAAGTACGCCATTTTCGGTGTAGCTCACCATTTTGAAGTCCCATTCCTTGTCGCCGGTCTTCGGGTCGATGGCGCGGATGGCCCCGTATCCTTCATCTTCGGTCTTGTAGTTGGTCAGAGCTCTGTTGGGACGGCGCTGCCGTACGACGCCGGCGGGAAGACGACCGCCTCGGGTATCCATTCCCGTCCCGGTGTAACGTTGGCCTTCTGCCCAGGTGCCCGGGTCGCCTTTCGGCGATCTGCCGCCGGAGTTTTCCCAAGCTGGAATATAGAAGAGCTTGGTGATGGGGCTGTAGGACGGCGGATACCAGTTAGTTCCACCCTGGTTGCCCGGCTCGATGACAAGTCCCCCCATTGGTTTCGGCCAGCGCGCTGGGTCCTTGATCGGCCTGCCAACTTTGTCGAAGCCCAGGTTCCAATTCTGCTTGACGAAATTCTTGCCCAGCAGAAATTCTCCTGTAGTGCGATCGAGCACGTAGAAAAAGCCGTTGCGGTTGGCCCAGAGCATTACCTTGCGCGGCTGGCCTTTCCAATCCATGTTGACGAGTACCGGCACCTGTGTCGAATCCCAATCGTATTCGTCGCCGGGCGTGAACTGGTAGTGCCATTTGAGCTTTCCAGTGTCGGCATCGAGGGCGATGACGGAAGCGGAATAGAGATTATCGCCGGGCGTGCGCGGATCGCCGTTCCAGCCGGGATTCGGGTTGCCGGTGCCCCAGAAAGTCAGGTTCGTTTCCGGGTCGTATGCTCCACCGTTCCAAATAGGACTGCCGCCATGCTTCCAGGATTCGCCCGTCCAGGTTTTGGCCTCCGGCTGGTCGGCCGACGTGGGGGCTGTCCAGAACCGCCAGAGTTCTTTGCCGGTTTTGACGTCATAAGCCGACACCCAGCAATTGGCGCCCGCTTCATTGGTTGCCGGTCCCAGGATCACCATATCTTTCACAATGAGCGGCGCTACGTTGTACTGATAGCCTTTTCTCCAATCGGCCATGAGTTTGTCCCAGATCACGTGTCCGGTCTTCGTATCGATGGCCAGAAGATGGCAATCGATCGTGGCCCAGAACAGCGTATCGCCGCTGATGGCCATGCCCTTGTTGACCTCATAAGCGTTGTAGTAGGCTTTGGGGTCGAGAGGGTGCGGCAGCTTCCAGAACTCGCGTCCCGTGACGGCGTCGAGTGCAACCGCCTCGAGGGCCGTGCCGGTGTACATAATGCCATTCACGACGATAGGCGTGTTTTCCATTTTGGACTGGTTATTGCCCGTTTTGACGTAGATGGGGTGGTACACCCATTTCATCTGCAGATCTTTCACGTTCTTGCTATTGATCTGGCTGAGCGGGCTGAAACGGTTGCCGTTATAGCCGCCCGAGTAGGTGAGCCAGTTCTGCGGCTCCTGATCGGCGTGGAGTAGGCGGTCAAAAGTGACTTGAGCGGGCAAAAGGCCTGCCGCTAAAAGGGTTGACAGGAGCAAGCGTGTTTTCATGGCTTAATCGGTCTTTCAATCTTCTGGGATATATAATACGCCCTTGTGGGGAAATATGGTACGCCGTCTTAGAAAATAACTGGCTACCGAAGAATTCTGTAGAGATTGCTGTAGTTGTCGGTCCATGGTCGCAGACCGGGAATAAGCTCGATGAGCTTGGCGGCGGGTGCGATGCTGGGCAGATTGAAGAAACCGTGGCGGGAAGTAATGAGGACCCAGTCGGACGACGATTCCTCGTTCGTCTTGTTTCCATCGAAGGAGACCAGCATCGCGAGCTTTCGGTTTTCGAGCGCGGCGAGGGCGACGACTGGGGCTAGAGAGAGATATTTGTTCGAGACATGCACGGCCAGGATGCCGTCGGGCTGCAAGTGGCGCCAATACAATTGGAACGCCTCGCGGGTAAGCAGATGGACGGGAATGGAATCGCCTGAGAATGCGTCGACGGCCAGAATGTTGAATTGCTGCGGCGGTTCGCGTTCGAGCGAGAGTCTGGCGTCACCCCGAATAATGGCGTGCGGGGCGGGGCAATCCTTCAGGAACGTGAACTGAGTTGTGGCGATTCTTACAACATTCGGATTGATTTCGTAGAACGAGTAGCGATCGATCGGCCGCGCGTAGGCAGCTAGCGTTCCCGCGCCCAAGCCGATCACGCCGACGTTGAGCAGTCCTTGCTGCATGAGAGCAGTGAGCGCACGGCCGATGCCGGAATCGTGAGCGTAGTAGGTGGTCGGGTAGCGCCGATTCCGCTGCCACAGGAACTGCTCGCCGTGATCGATCATGCCGTTGCGGAGCACGCGCACGGGTCCCATGGCACGCGGCATCGTGTTGTCGTAGACGACCAGCGAACCGTAGAAATTACGGACCAGCAGACGGGAGTAGGCGAACGAGTTCCAGGTTTCGCGCGCGAGAATACCGATGAACCCAAACGTGAGACCGGCCACGAGAGTGAACAACGTGACCTTTACTGCACGGGCGGTCCACAGCACATACAACAACACGACCGCGGTGAGGGAAAGCACAATGGGCAGGTCATACAGCGCGTTGAAAACGTATGGAGCGGCGAGACCGATGAAGAGGCCGCCCAGCGCGCCGCCCGCGGCAATCATCAGATAAAACCAAGTGAGATGCGCGGGGCCGGGGCGGCGGCGGTACAACTCGCCGTGACACACCATGAAGAGCACAAATGTGGCCGCGGAAAGCAGAGCAATCACAGAAATTCGTTCACCGCCGGAAATCAACCTGGCGGTCACGGGCAGTGCAATGGCGGCCAGTGGAGCGAAGAGCCAGCGGCGATACCAGCGGCCGCTCTCGAAACAGAGTATGAAGCTCAGCAGGTATAGGCTCAAAGGCAAAATCCAGAGGAACGGAATGGCGGCAATGTTTTCGGTCAGGTGGCTGGTGACGGCGAGCAGCAGGGCGGACGGGCAGGCCGCGAGCCCGATCCAAAGCAGACATGCAGATAGACGCGGTGCAGCGATTTGCGGAGTTTCGAGGCGCGGACCATGGGTGCGCAAGGCGATGGCTGCGCACACGACCACGAAGACGCAATAGGCTATCGACCACGTCCAGGCCTGCTGGCCGCTGGTGAAATACGGCTCGACCAGCGCTGGATATGTGAGCAGCCCGAGCATGCACCCCGCATTGGAAATCGCGAAGTAGCGGTACGGCATCGCGCTGCCGCTCGACCGTGAATACCAGGATTGCAGCAGCGGGTTGGTAGAGGAGAGCAGGAACCAGGGCAATCCGATTGTTGCCGCGAGCAGACCCAGAATGCGCCACACCGGATTTGCCAATTCGTTTGATTTCCAGGCAGCCGAAGGCAAAATCGGCAGCCAGAGCAAACTCAGCGCGAGCAAGAGGAGATGAACGATTCGCTGAGTTGCCGGCGATCGTCGATTGAGCCAATGCGCATAGGCGTATCCGCCAAACAGGGTCAATTGGAAGAACAGCAAACAGGCTGTCCATACGGCCGCCGATCCACCGAACCAGGGTAGGATCAGTTTCGCGATCAGCGGCTCGACCTGGAAGAGAAGAAATGCGCTGAGGAGAATGGCGGATCCGAAGACGACCGCCATCGAAATTACTTCCCGCTGCGTTTCACCAGCGGCGTCAATACCAGATTCCGGAACTCGACAGCGCCATGATCGCCTTGCAGTTCGAGCGCGCCTGGTTGACCTTCGTAGGGATCGAAGGCGATGCCGGTGAGGCCATCGATCACGCCTTTTTCGTAGAGCTTCTTTCCGTTGAGGGTGCCGGTGACCTCCATGCCCACCAGGCGAATGTCGAGCGTTTGCCACTCGCCCGCGGGCTTGCCGTAATTGGCCGGCGGCACAATACGCGTGTAGAGCGTGCCTGTGCCGTGGAGGCCGGGCGGCTTGCCAAAATCGTCGATGATCTGCACCTCGTAACGGCCCCGCAATCCGACGCCGCTGTTGCTATGCTCGGCCACGTTGTACTCCACGTGAAGCTCGAAATTCCAATATTTATCGTTCGTGATCAGATCGTCGGCGTGGCCGGTGCTCTTGAGAATTCCTCCGTCGGTCGTCCAGCCTGCGGCTGCATCGGACTTTAGACCCTTCCATCCCGAAAGATCCTTGCCGTTGAAGAGCGTGATGGGTTTGCCTTTGATCCACGAGCCGTCGTCGTGTTCGTTGATGACGGGTGCGCGATGTCCGGTGAATTTCAACTCGCCCTGCGAGCCGGTCATCTCGCCTTCGAGGACGCCGTTGACGTAATTCACGACGTAATCGAGATGATTTCGCTTATCGACCCAGGAGAAGCGCAGCACGCCGTTTTCGATTTTTGGGTCTGGCACGTCATTGAGGCTGCCGCCAGGAAATCCGACGAACCGCCCTTTGACGTCAGCCGTTCCAGCGCCACTTATCTCGAGCCACCACGCCTTGTCGGCGGGCGTCTTATGTACTTCGAGATCCCAGCGGCCGTTAAAGTCCGTGTCGGCGGCGTGGGCGGCGGCCGCCAACACCAGTAGGAGCAGTAATGTGGGACCGGATCTCATTTTGAAGATCTCGCATTCGCGCTGAACCAGTCGGCGCCCGCCTTAGCCACTTGGCCGTCCTGCTCGGCAGCCCCACCGCTGACGCCGATCGCGCCGATGACTTTGCCATCGACGACCAACGGAATGCCTCCCTCGAAGGGCAGGATATCGAGCTTCAGGAGCGCGGTCGCGCCCTTCGCCAGAGCGTCGGCGAAGTCTTTGGTGGGCGACTTAAAAATGACGGCGGAACGCGCTTTCTTTTGAGAAACTTCCAGACTGCCTATGGGCGCGTCGTCCATGCGTTCCAGGCACAGCAGATTGGCTCCGTCGTCGATGACGGAGATCACCATGGCCCAATGATTCGCGAGCGCCTTTTTTTCCGCTGCCTGGGCGATCTCTTTCGCGACTTCGAGAGTGAGGGTCGGTTTGTGCCCGAGATCGGCGGACCAACCATAGCCGCGGGAAAGCAGCAACGCGAGACCACACAGGATTGTTTTTTGAGACAGCATCTTCATAACAATAGACCGAGTGAGGACCCGGTAGCAAGCAGGAGTTAGGAAAGCTCGGCGACCGTGCGACCCTGATATCGCTTGTGAAAGACGCCGTCCCGGATAATCGCGAGCAGAGCGCGGCGGTCTTGCAGCAGGCTGAGATCCAATAGCGGATTTCCATCGACGACAATCAGATCCGCGAGGTATCCTTCGCGTACCCGCCCGAGTTTTTCTCCTGTGTCACCGGCCCAGGCTTCTCCGCCGTAAGCGGTGGCGGCGCGCAATGCTTCCCATGGCGCGAAACCGAAGAGATTCACAAAATGTTCCAGATCGCGCGATTCGGTGCCGTGCGGCAGCCAGGCAAAACCGTAGTCGCCGAACGGCAGGATCTTGATCCCGGCCGCATGCATCTTGCGCATGACCTTGATGCCTTCTTCCAGTTCGCGTTTGTTACCGATCATCTCGGCGACGTCGGTCGTGATGCCCCATTCCGCGGCTTCGTAAGTGGTGTTATAGCGCGCGGCGATCGCCGGCGAGACGTAATGCCGGCGCCGGGCGTTCGCGAGAAGTTCTATAGTTTCGTCGGTCGCGAAGGTTGCATGGAAGATGAATTCCACGCCGAATTTGAGGCACTGGCGCACGGAAGAATCGGCGTGCGCGTGAGCGGCGATCCGCTTGCCGACATTCTGAGCGGTTTCAGTAATCGCCTTGACCTCGTCGTCCGTCATCGGATTGTGATAGCCGGCCATACGCGGATAGCAAAAGCTATCGCCTGAGTTGTTGAACTTGATCAGGTCCACGCCTTCGCGCACCAGCATCCTGGTTACTTTGCGGAACTCGTCCGGGCCGTCGCAGATGATCGATATCGAAGGATGTTGCTGATTGAGCTGGTTGTCGTCGGCGAGACCGCCCGTAACGGTGAGTTCCGGCGAGCCGGCAAGCATCCGGGGTCCTGGGATTTTTCCCGCATTGATTTCGTTCCGGATCACGACATCTAGCCGGGGCTTCGCCGAGGCCGCGCCGATTAGCGAGGTGAATCCCATATCGAGTGCGAGCTTAGCGTTATGCATGGTGAAGAGAACGTGCTCTTCGACAGGCATGCCGGTGAGTTCCGCGACAGTCGTTCCGTTGTTGTAGGTCAGGTGCGAGTGAGTGTTGATGAGACCTGGCATCAACGTGGCGCCCCCCAGATCGATCACTTCCCGCCCGGCGCGCGGCAGACGCTCGTTCGGAGCCGCGACGGACACAATGCGATCGCCTTCGACAGCGACTTCGCCGGGCCTGAGTTTTTCTTCGGTGCCCTCGAATATCACAGCATTCGTGAACAATATTCCTGGCATGACGTTCTCCAGTTAAGCAGTCTTCTTCCGATTGCGGGCCGCAAAAAGCGACATGGCGTAGTTCACTTGTTTAGGACGCTCGATGGGCGCCCAATGTCCGCAGCCCGTGAGTATTTGAAGCTCCGCTCCACGGATTGCGCTCATGAGGGCACGCGCCACCGCTACAGGCGCAGTGCGATCTTCGTCTCCGGTGAGCAGCAGCACCGGACAATCGATCGCGCCGAGATCCGCCGCCACCGCATCCGCCAAAGCTTCGCAGTTTCGCGCATAACCTTCAGGATTCTGCGCCATCAGGCTCTCGCGAGCGAATGCGACGGCCGTGGGCGTATTGACTTTCGTGTCCGCGGATGTTCCGGCGGCGGCGACCGCATCGGCAATTCCACGCATGCCCTCCGACCGCGCCTTCGCCGCTCTATCGCGCAATGCGTTGCGGGCGGGCTCTGGCGGCTCGGAAAACGCTCCGACAAGGACCATGCTGGCAATTCGGTCGGGCGTTTTCGCCGCGAGATGCTGGCAAACGATCGTCCCCATCGAGTGTCCGGCTAAATGCACGCGCTTTGCGCCGGTTTGCTCAATAACGCTCAACAGGTCTTCAACGTGGCTTGCGATCGAGATGTTTTCCGCAAGCGGTGATCGGCCGGAGCCGGCAAGATCGAAACAGAACAGGCGGAGATCGCGTTTGAGCACCTGAGTCTGCGGGTGCCAGGTGTTTACGCTTCCCCCCAGCCCGGGCACCAGAACCAGCGGTTCTCCTTTTCCGCCCGCCTCTTCCACAAATAATTGTCGAGTCGTCCCACTCATGCGTTTGCTTGTTTCTCCGTCTTCTTTATTTGTCTGACCCGATTCACGATCGATCCAATACCTTCGATCGCACATTCTACGACGTCGCCGTCCTTTAGAAAGCGTGGCGGGTCGAAGCCGATACCTACTCCCTCGGGAGTGCCGGTCGAGATCACGTCGCCTGGCGCGAGCGTGACACTGATCGAGATCTTTTCAATCAGCGTGGCTACGTCGAAGATCAGATCCGCCGTGATGGCGTTCTGCCGCAATTCGCCGTTGACACGGCACGTGACGCGGGTTGCATCGAGATTGATTTCGTCCTTGCTCACTATCCACGGGCCCATCGGGCAGAATCCGTCAATGGCCTTCCCGAGAAACCATTGCTTGTGTTTCCGCTGCAGATCGCGAGCCGTGACATCGTTGACGATCGTATAACCGAACACGTGGTCCATGGCCGACTCGCGCGAAATCATGCGGCCGCCGCGGCCGATGATGATAGCGAGTTCGGCCTCGTAGTCTACGGATTCATCGATTCCAGGCCAGAGCGGAATGTCGGCGTAGGGGCCGGAAATCGAACTGGAGGGTTTCGTGAAGATAATCGGTTCGGCTGGAATGTCGCTGTCGGCGGTCGCGTCGAAGCCGCTGCGGTGGAATTCCCGCGCGTGCGCCCGATAATTTTTCCCGACGCACATGATGTTGTGAGGCGGCGTGGAGAGCGGAGCAAGCAACTGCTCGCGCTTGAAACCTACTCCACGCTGCGGGTCGATCTTTGGAGTACAGCCTTTGGTGAGATCTGAGATTGCGCTTACAACGCTTGCGTTCTCGATCGGCCAGCAAAGCATCTGCTCCGGATCGACGATGACCGTGCGAGTCTGTCGATCCATCGAGTCGTTGATCAATATGGATGCAAGCTTCATACGGTGATCAGGCCGCCGATTTTGGGATTCAACTCGATCGTGACATCTTTATACTCGTCGATCAAACCGGCGTTGTGCATCTGCCATGCAATCGGACCTACTTTGCCAGCCGCGGGATCCTTGAAAGCAAGTACTTCGACGGCTTTGGCGCCGGGAGGCTGAGCGACAGCCATGCGAGCGGTTCCATTGGCGGCATCCGCCAGGATTTCGACCCGGCTCCAGGCGTGCACGTCGAACTGAGGTTTGGTCACGGCAGTAAACTCCTGGCCGCCGCTGTTGTTCATTCCCTGACGATAGTCCCAATGTCCGCCCCTGGGCACTTGAAACTGAATTCCGCCGAGAGCGTCGAGCGGCTTTTCTTCCGGTTGCGGACGTGTGCAGAAAATGAGAACGCAGGCCTGATGGTCCGGGTTTCCCGAGACGTGCCTCA
>DASXLG010000005.1 GCA_036496425.1 Terriglobia bacterium
TCCTCTATTTCGAAGCTTACGTCACAATCGATCCCGGCGATGCTCCGCTGAAAGAGCGCGAGCTTCTCACGGAAGAGAAATTCCGCCAGCTTCAGCAGGAATTTCCCGGAAAGTTCGTCGCCATGATGGGCGCGGAGGCGATCAAGGAACTTCTGAAGCGTGTGGATATCGACGAGCTGTCGATAGAACTCCGCGTGAAGATGAAGAACGAGAACTCGCAGCAGAAAAAGGTCAAGTTCGCCAAGCGGCTCAAGGTGGTTGAAGCCTTTGTAAAGTCGGGCAACAAGCCGGAGTGGATGATCCTCGATGTGATTCCGGTCATTCCGCCGGAACTGCGGCCCCTGGTTCCGCTCGATGGCGGCCGTTTTGCGACCTCGGATTTGAACGATCTCTATCGGCGTGTGATCAACCGCAACAACCGGTTGAAGAAGCTGATCGAACTGCACGCCCCCGACGTCATTGTCCGCAATGAAAAGCGCATGCTTCAGGAAGCCGTCGACGCGCTGTTCGACAACGGCCGCCGCGGCCGCATCCTGCGCGGCGCGAACAACCGGCCGTTAAAGTCGCTTTCCGATACGCTCAAAGGCAAGCAGGGCCGCTTCCGCCAGAACCTGCTCGGCAAGCGCGTGGACTACTCGGGCCGTTCGGTGATCGTTGTCGGTCCGGAATTGAAGCTGCATCAGTGCGGTCTCCCGAAGAAGATGGCGCTCGAATTGTTCAAGCCGTTCATCTACAACCGGCTCGAACAGGGCGGTCATTGCACGACCGTGAAAGCCGCGAAAGAAATGGTGGAGCGGCAGGACTCGGTGGTCTGGGATATCCTCGAAGAAGTCATCAAGGACCATCCGGTGCTTCTGAATCGAGCTCCGACGCTTCACCGCCTCGGCATTCAGGCTTTCGAGCCTGTTCTCGTCGAAGGAAAAGCCATCAAGATCCACCCCCTGGTGTGCACCGCATTCAATGCCGACTTCGATGGCGACCAGATGGCGGTCCATATTCCGCTGTCGCCCGAAGCGCAGATCGAAGCATCGGTTCTGATGCTTTCCACTCAGAACCTGCTGTCGCCTGCCAGCGGACAGCCGGTCGCCGTGCCGACGCAGGACATGGTTCTCGGCGTTTATTACCTGACCCGCCCGAAACCGGGCGCCAAAGGCGAAGGCCGGACATTCGGTTCGATCGACGAAGTGCTGATGGCCTGGGATGCCGGTGAAGTCGAGACTCAAACAGCAATCCGGCTGCGTTTTACCGGGCCGCTCATCGACATGACCACCGCCTATGACGAACAGGCGATCGTCCATGCCGAATTGATCGAAGCCCAGAATCACATGCTGAGCACGTCCGTCGGCCGCTGCATCCTCTATAACGCGATGCCGAAGGGAATGCCGTTCATGAACGGTCTGCTCAAGAAGAAAGGCCTCGGGCAGCTGGTCAGCTACGTTTACCTGCGATACGGGCCGGAAATGACGGTCACGATGCTGGATCACGTGAAGGAACTCGGTTTTGCGTACGCATGCCGGGCCGGCATCACAATCTCGATCGACGATCTTATTGTTCCGCCCGGCAAGCGCGAGTTCGTTGAAAACGCCCAGAACGAAGTTGTGAAGGTTGACCAGCAATATCGCGATGGCGCGATCACGAATGGCGAGCGCTACAACAAAGTCATCGCGATCTGGTCGGACGTGACCGAAAAGATCTCGGACATGATGTTCAATGAAATGGAGCGCGCGGAAAAGGCAAGCCACGGGTTTAATCCCATTCTGCTGATGGCCGACTCCGGCGCCCGCGGTTCGAAACAACAGATCCGTCAGCTGGCCGGAATGCGCGGATTGATGGCGAAGCCTTCGGGCGAAATCATCGAAACGCCGATTACGGCGAACTTCCGCGAAGGGCTGACCGTGCAGCAGTACTTCATCTCAACGCACGGCGCACGTAAAGGTCTGGCGGATACGGCTCTGAAGACCGCGGATTCCGGTTATCTCACCCGCCGCCTGGTGGACGTCGCTCAGGACGTCATCATCAGCGAGGGCGATTGCGGAACAGTCGACGGCATTTACGTCGGATCGATCGTTGAATCAGGCGAAATCATCGAGCCGTTGAGAGATCGTATCGTCGGCCGCGTGTCGCTCGAAAAGATCAAGGACTACGAAGGCAAAGTGATCGTCGAGATCAACCAGGAAATCTCGGAAGATCTCGCCAGCGCGATTCAGTCTGCGGGCATCGAGCGCGTGAAGATTCGCTCCGTGCTGACCTGCGAGTCCCGGCGCGGCGCCTGCGTCCGCTGCTACGGCAGAAACCTGGCGACCGGAAAGCTCGTGGAAATCGGTGAAGCGGTCGGCGTCATTGCCGCTCAGTCGATCGGCGAGCCCGGCACGCAGCTCACCATGCGTACGTTCCACATCGGCGGTACGGCCAGCCGTGTCGCCGAGCAGACGAGTCTCGAAGCGAAGAACGCCGGAACGATCAAGTTCCATGCGCTGCAGACGGTTCGCAATCAGGAAGGGTTCCTTGTTGCGATGAACCGCAACGGTGTTCTCGCCATCATGGATGAGAAGGGCCGCGAGAAAGAGCGCTATACGATCGTGTACGGCGCGAAACTCAAGGTCAACGAAGGCGACCATGTGAAGGTCGGTGCAACGCTGGTGGAATGGGATCCCTATACCTTCGCGATTCTGACGGAAGTCAGCGGAACAATTCAGTTCAAGGATCTGCTTGAAGGCGTGACGATGCACGAGGAACTCGATGAAGTTACCGGGCTCTCTCGCTGGGTGGTCACCGATTCGCCGGATGAAAAGCGCCAGCCGACGATTCAGATTCGCGACGATAAACACAAGGTTCTCCGGAAGTACCTGATTCCTTCGCGCGCGCACTTGATGGTGGCGGACGGCGATGCGGTGCATCAGGGCGATGTTCTTGCGAAGATTCCGCGTGAAACCACAAAGACGAAAGACATCACGGGCGGTCTGCCGCGCGTGGTCGAGTTGTTCGAGGCCCGCAAGCCGCGCGAGACGGCGGTGATTACGGAAATCGACGGCATCGTCAAGTACGGGGACATCACGAAGGGCCAGCGCAAGATCATGGTCATCAATGAAAACGGTGTGGAACGCGAGTACGCGTTGCCGCGCGGCGTCCACGTCAATGTCCAGGAAGGCGAGCACGTTCGCGCCGGTGAGCCGTTGATGGACGGACCGCGTAACCCGCACGATATCCTGGCCGTCCTTGGCGAAAAGGAACTGCAGGCCTATCTGGTGAATGAAATCCAGGAGGTCTACCGGCTGCAGGGCGTCAACATCAATGACAAGCATATCGAGGTCATCGTCCGGCAGATGATGCGCTGGATCAAAGTCGAGGATGTCGGCGATACCGAGTTCCTCGTCGATGAACAGGTGGACAAGTTCCGCTTCCAGGAAGAGAACGAGCGCGTGAAGAAAAATGGCGGAAAGCCGGCATCGGGCCGGCCGCTCCTGCTTGGAATCACGAAAGCGTCGCTTTCCACGGAGTCGTTTATCTCCGCCGCCTCGTTCCAGGAGACAACCCGTGTGCTGACGGAAGCTTCCATCAGCGGGAAAATCGACTACCTGCGCGGCTTGAAGGAAAACGTCATTATGGGACGCCTCATTCCGGCAGGTACGGGACTTGAGTTCTACCGCAATGTGGAACTGATCTCCGAGGAGCCCGAGACGCCGATTGGAGAAGAGGCGCCGCCGGAGCTGGAGTTATCGGATGACCTCAGCCTGGATGAGGAACAGCCTCAACAGGAAGGACTGACAACATAGAACGGGAACGGAAATTATTGGAGGTTGTATCATTTTGACGTTTCTTCAGTTCTAAATTTGAGATACGCGGAAACGTCGGGTGATGCAATTTCCAATATTTGTTTCCTATCCCTTGTGCATTTACGGGTTCTTATATAAGATTATAAGGTTTCGCTGGGCGTGACTTTGCCGCCCGGCAGGCCGCTCATATTTAGGAGTAAAAGGTTCGTGCCGACGTTCAATCAGCTGGTTCGACAAGGTAGGCAAAAGCCTAAGTACAAGACGAGTAGTCCTGCTTTGCAGGAATGTCCGCAGAAAAGAGGCGTGTGTACTCGCGTATATACGTCGACGCCAAAGAAGCCGAATTCGGCCCTTCGCAAAGTTGCACGTGTGCGTCTGACCAATGGGATTGAAGTAACAACCTACATCCCCGGTATCGGCCACAATCTGCAGGAACACTCCATCGTCTTGATCCGGGGCGGCCGTGTGAAAGACCTGCCGGGCGTTCGCTACCACGTTATTCGTGGGACGCTGGACGCAGCGGGGGTTGCAAACCGGAAGCAGTCGCGCTCGAAATATGGCGCGAAGCGGCCAAAAGGATAATTTGTAGCCCCGGGCGTAAGTCGCGAAGCCCAAGCGCGGTAGCGCGCAGGCATAGTGAATTAATGCCCGTGGAAATACCCGAGAGCTGGGGCAAACCCGGCTGTGGGTTCCTGTTATCTAGTTTTAAATTCGCAGAGGTTTTTCTATGCCCAGGAAAGCGCATATCGTCAAGCGCGAGATCGTGCCTGATCCGATGTATCAGAGCACGCTGATTTCGAAGTTCGTCAACTGCATGATGTATGGCGGGAAGAAGAGTACCGCACAGCACATCCTGTATGGCGCTATGGATGTTATCCAGAAGAAGACGCAGGACGAGCCGCTCAAGCTGTTCAAAAAGGCGATTGAGAACATCAAGCCGGTTCTCGAGGTCAAATCCCGGCGTGTTGGCGGTTCGACCTATCAGGTGCCGGTCGAAGTGAACCCGGCCCGGCGGACGTCGCTGGCAATTCGATGGGTTCTGACCTATTCGCGCGCGCGCGGCGAAAAGTCGATGGAAGAGAAATTGGCGGGTGAGCTGATGGACGCAGCCAACAACCGCGGAAATTCGATCAAAAAGAAAGAAGATACTCACCGGATGGCGGAAGCCAATAAGGCCTTCGCGCACTACCGGTGGTAAGCAGTTAAGTTTATGCCACGTACGACGTCACTGGAGAAAACACGGAACATCGGCATCATGGCCCACATCGATGCCGGCAAGACCACCACGACGGAGCGGATTCTTTATTATACAGGTATCAACTACAAGATTGGTGAGGTGCATGAAGGCACCGCCACGATGGATTGGATGGAACAGGAGCAGGAGCGCGGGATCACGATCACGTCCGCGGCCACGACCTGCTTCTGGGATAATCATCGCATCAACATCATTGATACACCGGGTCACGTCGACTTCACCGCAGAAGTCGAACGTTCGCTTCGAGTTCTGGATGGTGCTGTTGCCGTATTTTGCGCCGTAGGCGGCGTCGAGCCGCAGTCGGAAACGGTGTGGCGTCAGGCCGATAAATACCGGGTGCCGCGGATCGCATTCGTCAACAAGATGGATCGTCCGGGCGCCGACTACGAGCGCTGCATGCAGATGATGCGCACGCGCCTCCATGCAAACCCTGTTGCTGTTCAATACCCGCTTGGTAAAGAGGACAAATTCATAGGCATCCTCGACCTGCTCGACGAGAAGGCGATTATTTATCATGACGAGTCGCTCGGCGCCGAATACTCCGTCGAAGAGATTCCTGCGGAGTATAAGGATATCGTTCACGAGTACCGCGAGAAGATCATTGAGGCGGCTTGTGAGGCGGACGAAGTGCTATTCGAGAAGTTCGTCGGCGGCCGGAAGATCAGCAATGACGAATTGAAAGCCGCAATCCGGAAGGGGACGATTGCGATCAAATTGACCCCTGTCCTTTGCGGCTCCGCCTTTAAGAACAAGGGTGTGCAGCCGCTGCTGGACGCCGTCGTCGGGTTCCTGCCGTCGCCGGTGGATATCCCTCCGGTTCAGGGCTGGACGTCGGATCGATCCGCCGTCGAAACCCGCAGGGCGGAGGACAAAGAGCCGTTTTCGGCGCTGGTCTTCAAGATCATGACCGATCCATTTGTCGGTCAGCTTTCGTTCTTCCGGGTCTATTCCGGCAAGCTCGACACGGGTTCCTACGTCTACAACTCGACGAAGCAATCCCGCGAGCGAATCGGCCGGCTGCTGAAGATGCACGCCAACAAGCGCGAAGAAATCAAAGACGTGTTCGCCGGCGACATTGCGGCGGCTGTAGGTCTTCGCAATGTGACTACGGGCGACACGATCTGTGATGAAAACAAGCAGATCCTCCTGGAAGCAATGGATTTCCCTGAGCCCGTCATCGCCGTCGCCATCGAGCCGAAGACGAAGGCCGATCAGGAAAAGATGGGCGTGGCGTTGAACAAGCTCGCTCAGGAAGATCCGACGTTCCGTATCCATACCGATCCGGATACTGCGCAGACCATTATTTCCGGTATGGGTGAATTGCACCTGGAGATCATCGTCGACCGCATGATGCGCGAATTCAATGTCGGCGCGAACGTCGGCAAGCCCCAGGTTGCTTACAAAGAAACGATCCGGGCTAAGGCTGATGCGGAAGGTAAATACATCCGCCAGACCGGTGGCCGGGGCCAATACGGTCACGTTCGGATTACCGTGGAACCGAGCGGAGTCGGCGTCGGTTTCGTTTTCGAAAATGCCATTGTCGGCGGTACGATCCCGCGCGAATACGTCAAGCCGGTTGAGCAGGGAATCAAGGAAGCTATGGGGACCGGCGTTCTCGCCGGTTACGAAGTCAAGGACGTGAAGGTCACGCTTTATGACGGTTCGTATCACGAAGTGGATTCGTCCGAAATCGCATTCAAAATTGCAGGTTCAATGGCGTTCAAGGAAGGTTGCCGGAAGGCGCGTCCCGCCCTTCTCGAGCCGGTTATGAGGGTTGAAGTGGTGCTGCCGGATGAGTTCATGGGAGCCGTCAACGGCGATCTGAACTCGCGGCGCGGGCGAATTACGGAGCAGGAGGTGCGCCCCGGTTCCCAGATCGTAAGGGCTCTTGTTCCGCTCTCATCCATGTTTGGCTACGCGACCGATCTGCGTTCGCGAACGCAGGGCCGCGCAACTTATACGATGCACTTCGCGCATTACGAAGAAGTGCCGAAGAATATCGCTGACGAAATTATTGCCAGAGCACAAGGTAGAGAAGTGAAGGAGTCGGTGTAAACCGATCTAACGCTAAGTAATGGAGACAGACCATGGGGAAAGAGAAATTCGATAGAAATAAGCCGCACGTGAACGTGGGGACGATCGGGCACATCGATCATGGGAAGACGACATTGACGGCGTGCATCACGAAGGTGCTGTCGAAGCACAATCCGAAGAACAAGTACCGGTCGTTTGATTCGATCGATAACGCGCCGGAAGAGAAG
>DASXLG010000006.1 GCA_036496425.1 Terriglobia bacterium
TCGACCTGCTGACGCCATATTGATGAATGCCAGCCGTAGCCCGGATTTAGCGATAGCGAAAATCCGGGACGAGCTCCCGGACGCTCCATCCACGTTACGATCTGCCACAAACTCGGCGTCATGCGCGGGCTTGACCCGCGCATCCATGATCAGCTGCAGCACGTTAAACCTTTACAGCTTTTCTTGTGGAGCGGCCTCATGGATTGCCGGGTCAAGCCCGGCAATGACAACCGAGAGGCTTAACAAGTATCCAATCGCGCCTGCCGTAGCCCGGATTGAGCGATAGCGAAAATCCGGGACGAGCTCCCGGATGTCGCGGCGCTCCATCCGGGCTACGATTGTGCAGGCCCGCTAGACGGCCATCGCTTTTCGAACTTTGCGAGGTTCACGGCCCACCAATTCGGCGTAGGTCTCGATTGGGAATGGCCTGCCGGTGAGGTAGCCCTGCACCTCATCGCAGCCTTCCTCTTTCAGGAACGAAAGCTGGGTTTCGGTCTCCACGCCTTCGGCGAGAACCGGAATATTCAGGCTGTGCCCGAGAGTGATGATCGCACGGACGATCGCCATGGAATGATGATTGTGTTCCAGGTCGCCGATAAATACCCGGTCTATCTTGATCTTTTCGAACGGGAATGCGTGCAGGTAGGACAGCGACGAAAATCCCGAGCCGAAATCATCCAGGGCGATATGAATGCCAAGCGTTTTGAGCTTGCGCAGAATCGATACCGCACGCGAAAAATCATCGATCAGCACGCCTTCGGTGATTTCGAGTTCGAGCCGCTCCGGCGTCAGGCCGGTTTCGAGCAGAATTGAATGCACGAGGCTGGGCAGGTCGCCGTGATGGAATTGAATTGGCGAGATGTTAACGGCGACTTTAACCGGCTTCGGCCAGGACGCTGCCTCTCTGCAGGCTTCGCGCAGAAGCCGCTCACCCAGCGTAATGATGAAACTGCTTTGCTCGGCGACCGGGATAAATGTGTCGGGAGGAACCATGCCGCGCTTCGCATCGTCCCAGCGGGCAAGCGCTTCAAAGCCGATGACTTTCCCCAACGCGATCGTCTTCTGTGGCTGGTAGTGCAGTAGCAGATCGCCCTGGTCGAGAGCTGTCTGCAAATCCGTTTGCAGTTCGCGTCGCTCTCGCAGGCGCGAGCCGAGCTTCGCCTCGAAAAAGCGTACCGATCCACGTACCTCCGATTTCGCCTGATAGAGCGCGGCATCCGCGTTGGCGATCAAGGTCTTCACGTCGACGCCGTCGTCCGGAAAGACTGCCACTCCGATACTCAAGCCGACCTGCAGCTGGTGACCCTCGATGTCGAAATTATCCTTGAATGCAGCAAGCATGCGCTCGCCGAGCTTCCTGGCGGCCGCCTCTGGCGCACCGCTTTTTACAACCACGATAAACTCGTCGCCGCCAATACGTGCCAGATATGCCGCTTCGGCAGCCGCTTGCAGCCTGCGGGCCGCCTCACGAAGAAGGCCATCGCCCACCAGGTGGCCGTAGACGTCGTTGGCCTCTTTAAACCGGTCGAGATCAAGACACATGACCGCGAACTGCTCACCGGCCTTTGCCGCTTTATCGAGCGTCGTTGTCAGATATTCGAGAAGCGAAGCCCGGTTGGGAAGGCCGGTCAAGGAATCATTGTGTGCAAGATGCCAGATGTCTTGTTCGGCGCGGCGGCGTTCGGTGATGTCGTCAAGAACAGTCAAGATATATTGTGGCTCACCATTTTCGTCCCTGATGGCGGTCTTTTTTGCCGTGATCAGGCGTGCCCCTTTGAATGCGGTAGGTATTTCATGTTCGGGGATGGCCACGATCCGGTCCGAGAGCACGGTTTCGTTATCGGACCGCTCGATCATATCGGCGCGCCACTGGGGGAATATTTCGTGAGCGGTCTTTCCGATCAAATCCCTGCGGGAAGCGCCCGTAAGTTCTTCATAAGCCCGATTGAATAATGTAAACCGGTTTCCGCGCGTCTCCGGTCCAGATCTGCGCAGGTCCCTCACCACAAGTGGGAGCGGTACGTGCTCGACGACTGCATTGAGAAATATTTTTGTCCGGCGAAGTTCGCCTTCGGCAAGTTTGGTTTTAGTGATGTCGTGAACGACCGTCAGACGCGCATCGTGTCCGTCATACGTGAGTGCCCTTGAATAGACGGCAATGTCGAATGCGGTTCCATCTGCCTTGATGTGTTGTCCAACATTCTCGGCGAATTGGTCTTCCGACAGTGCATGGATAAAAGCCGCGAAGCGGGCGCGATCCTCGGGCGGCCGCAGTTCGGCAAGCGTCATCGACAGAAATTGTGGACGGCTGTAACCGTAGTGCGCGATAGCGGCTTCGTTGACTGCAAGAAAACGCAGGCTTTCTCGGTCAAAAACCCACATCGGGACCGGGCTTCCATCGAACAGCAAGCGGAACGACTCTTCCCGGCGTCTTGCCTCCGTGACGTCCTCGTGTGTCGATACCCAACCACCATTTCTCAACGGCCGGTGGACCACGGCAATGTAACGTCCGTCGCGCAGCCTGTTCACGGTTTGGTATGGCGCATTGCTGGCCACGTCATTAAGGCGGGCCTTGAGGAACGCCGGCCAGTCTTTCGGAGCAGTCCCCCTGGTCATCGTGTGTTCTAGAATTGTCTGAAATGGCGTGCCCGGTTTCGTAAGCTCGTCGGTCAATTCATAGACATCTGCATATTGCTTATTGCAGATGATCAATCGCTTCGAAGCATCGAACATCACCAGGCCCTGCGAAATATTTTCCAGGGCGGCGTGGAGCTGTTCATCCTGCTTTCTTGTCGCGTTTTCCGCCTCGACCTTGTCCGTGATATCCTCGTGCGTCGCAACCCAACCACCGTCCGGCATCGGCTGGTTCACGATCTGGATGATGCGCCCGGAAGGAGTCGGCACGTTTTGCTTGGTCAGCGTCCGTCTGGAGATCTGATTCAATAACCTGGCGTGATATTCGTCGGGGTTGCCGCCGAACGATCCGCATTCCTTCCGGTGCTTGAGCAGATCCAGTAGCGATAGTCCCGGTTTCACGACATCTGGCGACACGCCGTAAATTTCCATGAAACTCGAATTTGCAACGACAAGGTTCGATGACGCGTCGAACATCACCAGGCCTTGCGACATGTTGTTCAACGCAATATCGAATCGCAGGCTCTGCTGACGGAGCTGTTCGGCCCTGTTGCGCTCGGCTCGGGCCTGCACGAGAGCCTGGTAGTTTCGAAGCAGGCGCGTGAAGAGAAGGGTGAACGCAGCAATGATGGCGATGATCAGGATTGATGTGCCGGCAATATAGAAAGCAGTTTTCCTCCACCCAACTAGAAGTGCATCTTTGGTTTTTGTCGCTGTCACCACGATCGGGAAATTGTTGACCCGGTGTGCGGCAACCATGCGGGGACTTCCGCCGATCACGCCGGTGCTCATGCCGACGCCATGGTCAGAAGTCGCCGTGAGCTGCAACGCGAGTGCTGCCGGAAACCGGCGGCCGATGTCAACGTCGTTTTGCGGGACTCGGGTGAGCAATACGCCGTCGGTCCGGAACAGGGCAAAGC
>DASXLG010000007.1 GCA_036496425.1 Terriglobia bacterium
GCAATCTGGGCAACAACCAGCGTCTTGCGCATACGCGACGAGCCCGCCCCTACACTTCCGCGCGAGCCGGACCGGTTTATCGCATCGCGGATTCCCAGCCGCGATATTTCCTGCAAAGGAACAAGGCCAAAAACGATCGCGGTGATGACGGAAATCGCCGCGGCGAACAACAGCACTCGCCAGTCGACTTGTATTTCTTGAATCCGGGGTACAGGAACGTAATGTGTGCCGATCGAGAGCAACGCGGAAGTGCCGATCCGAGCAATGACCAGCCCGAGCGCTCCGGCCGCGGAAGCAAGCAAGAGGCTTTCCGCAAGCAACTGGCCGATCAAATGACGCCGCCGGGCGCCGAGTGCGGCCCGGATAGCGATCTCGTGAGCCCGGCCCGACGAACGCGCCAGCATGAGATTCGCGACATTCGCACAAGCGATCAGCAGCACGAAGGCGACAGCACCCATCATGACAAATAAGGTCGCTCGAACTCCGCTGACCAGGTTCTCCTTTAGCGGCGCCGCCACGAATGTCCTCCGGTCATTGGAGTCGGGATAGGTATATGCAAGTTGCAAAGCCAGGGCCGCCAGCTTACTGTTCGCCGCTTGCAGTGAAACTCCCGGCGCCAGCCGGGCTACAAGACGATAATTGAAACCCGACCGGTTTTTATTTTCCGGCTCCGCGAAATCCGCCGACCAGACGTCCGTGTTCGCCGGATAGCGCATCTGACCCGGCATCACACCGACGATTTTGTACGACAGGTTCTCGATGAAAACGGAACGCCCCAGAGCTCCGGCTGCGCTGCCGAAATTCCGTTGCGCAAATGCGAGACTGACAATAGCGGATTGCCGGGAGTCGGCAGCCGTGAACAGCCGGCCCGCGATGGGAGGCACACCGAATACGCTGAAGAAATCCGGGTGCACACGCTGCGCGCCGACGAATTCCGCGTGATCGCCAAGCTGAACGCCCATTTCGCCGCCGGAGTAAAAAGCAATCTTTTGAAAGGCGCCGTCAAGTCTGCGGATATCGATTTCATCGCCGCCGGGAATCGAGTTTGGCATGACGCCCGTGTCCGTCCAGCGGATCTGTATTCTCACGATCCGCCCGGCGTCGGGATACGTCAATGGCTTCAAAACAACGCCGTTCAATACACTGAACATCGCCGTGTTGGCGCCGATACCGATCGCTAGAATCGCGATCACGGCTGCCGTAAACCCCGGCGAATTCGCGAGCGTGCGCAGCGCGTATCGAACGTCGCGCTTTAAATCAACGATCCAGCCCATGGCGCGCGCCTCGCGATGGAGCTCCTTCGCCTGTTCCGGACCGCCGAGCGCCAGCCTGGCCGCCCGCCGGGCCGCTTCCTGCGATAATCCGCGGCTTCGAAACTCGTCCTCCATCAAGGCAAGATGGGAAGCGATTTCACGGTTCAGCTCGGACTCTTGCCGTTTCGAACGGAAGGCATTCAGGAATCGGAGGAAGAAACGCCGCACCTCAGGCCTCGTCGGTCAGCAGCCTGTCGACAAGACCCGAGAGCCGCCGCCATTTTTCGGTTTCGTTGTGCAGCGCCCGGACTCCCGATTTCGTGATCGCGTAGTACTTCGCTTCGCGATTGTTCTCCGTCCGCTGCCAGGAGCTCTTGATCCAGCCGCGTTGCTCGAGCCTGACAAGCGCCGGATAGAGCGTGCCCTGATTGAGGACAAACCGGTGTTCCGCCAGTTGCTCCAGCCGCGAAGCGATCGCATAGGCATGCATCGGCCCCATGGTCTGAAGCGATCTCAGAACGATCAAATCCAGCGTCCCCTGCAGAAGCTCGACGGATTTGTCTTTACTTGGCATTCAAGTGATGAGCCCACTTTACCCTACTTCACTTTATTGTCAAGTGGAATCCTGCCTGCGCGGCCCGCGATCAATGTGGAGCGCCCATCCAGGCGCGGACGACGCTTCCGTATGTACCTGGAGCGGCAGGTTCCGGAACCCTTGCGCGCACACCGCTGATCCCGGTCCAGGGTTTATGGATGCGGTCGTAATCACTGATCGCGGCGGGTTCATCGGGCTCACGGTAGTCCATCCAGGTATCGTGAGCGGAGTGAAAAAGTTTCAGCAGATAGCGGGTTCCATCCCGCACCTGCAGGTCATTTTTTTCGGTACAGCCGTACTGACGGAACAGATCGACAAACTCGGCGGTCAGATCGAGTTCTCCCATCTCGAGCACGGGATAAAAGTTTTCGCGCAGAAAGCGGTACAGATACGGAGCATCATCCAGATAAATGCTGTAGCGTCCGTAGCCGGTCGGTATATACGCAAGGTGCGTCACGAGATAAGCGGTCTGCCGGAACGTTTGGTTTCTGGCGCCGTCCGGATAGGCCCTTGCGCCGGTCAGTGGATAGTGCGATAGAAAGCGCCACAGTTCGGATGGCAGGGCGGCCGCGCCAGCCGGCAGATTCAAACCAGGCACTGCTTGCGCATCGGTGAACTCGATGCTCCACATGACCATTCCCCAAAGGTCATCGTTGGTAACCGGCGCAGCATTCAGCTTCTGATGGTAGTCGTATCCCATCGCGCCGGCCAGAGAGCCGCAGGCGCGAAGAGCGGAGTTGGTGAATGCGGCCATCTTTGCAGTCCGGCTCGTTGAGGGGCCGAGTTGCTGCGCGAATGCCGAAAACTTCAGAAGACGTTCGGCATCGTCACAGCTTGCCGTCGCAGGCTCGCCGGCGAGGTAAGGCGCTGCAACGGAGTTTAGAGCTTTGGTTGCGGCTGCTCGCGCTTCTGCACGCAACTCCGGCATGTTGCCCGCCGCGTAAGCCGGATCGATCAACGATTCCACTGTATCGGTGTCGAGAGTGGCGGCAATATCCGGATGTGCGTCGAAAAATTGCGCGAGTTCGTCGAGGCCGCGCCGAACAGCGTGTTCCGCATCCGCGGCCTCGGCGGGAGACCATGCGGCCTGGCTCAGCGTCTGGTGGATGCGGCCGGGGGGACCCCATGTTTCCGGCAATTGGTCCGGTTGGAACATACACAACGGGCCTTCGCTTTGGAAACCCATCATGAAGAGAAGTGGGAAAAGAAGGATGACGCCGTAACGACCGGCCATCAAGGTATCGGCGCAAACGCGATCTTGAGTCCGACCCGATCGACGAGCCGCTTCCAGAGTGTGGACGGCGTCGAGTCGAAAGCGAAGCTCTCTCCGCGATCGAAGATGTACCAACTGCCGAGCTTCACCTCATTCTGCAACTGCGCAAAGCTCCAACCGCAGTAGCCGAGGTAGATGCGCAGATCTTCAGGCCCTTTTGACGTCTTGATCGCGGCTTCAAGACCGCGTTTGGTCTGGACGGCGTAGATATCCGCAGCGACCTGCATGCCGCCTGGTGGAGCAGTCGATGTTCGAACCAGAGCGGTGACGGAATCCAGTTCGACGGGTCCGCCCACATACAACGGATCGGAGCGGTTGCCCGTACCATCGAACTCATTCAGACGGGATAGCGGTACGCTCGCCGCATGATTCAGCATCAGCCCCACGACGCCGTCCGGGCCGTAGTGAAGCAGCAGAATCACGGATTCGGCAAAGTTGGGATCGGGCGCATCGCGCTCCATCACGAGCAATTTTCCCGCTGCAAGATCTTCCGTCTTCGTACTCTGGGCGAAAAGCGCGCCGCACAGCGCCATCGTGCAGAAGACCGCTTTCAGGAAAAGCCGGGATGTCCGTGACATATGTCAGGACTATATGAGAGAAGGGAAGGAACCACAAGAAGCACAAGAGGCACAAGAAGGGAAAGTATTGCAACATTGCATCATTGGAGGTTTATGCATTTCTAAATTTGAAATGCAGAAACTTCCAATGATGCAATGTTGCGATAGTCCCCTTTCCTTGCGCTTCTTGGGGTTCCTTCCCTTTTTTCGTCCAGTTATACTCCGCTGACTATGGAATATCGAAAACTGGGTCACACGGATATCAAAGTCAGCGTCATCGGGCTCGGTACGATGACCTTCGGCGAGCAGAATACCGAAGCCGAAGGCCACGAACAGATCGACTATGCGCTGGACCAGGGCGTGAATCTGCTCGACACCGCGGAGATGTACTCGGTGCCGCCGCACGAGGAAACCTACGGTTCAACCGAGCGCATCATCGGCACATGGTTCAAGAAAACCGGCAAGCGCGACAAGGTTGTGTTGTGCACGAAGGTGGCGGGTCCCACGCAGGTCCTGGGGTTGGATTACGTTCGCGGCGCTAACAATGTCCTCGATCGCAAGAATATTACGGCCGCGGTCGAAGCGAGTCTGCAGCGGCTGCAGACCGATTACATCGACCTCTATCAGCTGCATTGGCCGGACCGCAGCACGAATTTCTTCGGCCAGATGGGCTATCAGCATTTGGAAAACGAAAAGACGGTTCCCATCGAAGAAACTTTGGAAGTGATGACCGGCCTTGTGCGCTCGGGCAAAGTCCGTCATGTCGGTTTGTCGAACGAAACGCCGTGGGGCGTGCATCGCTTTCTGCAGGCTGCGGAACAGCGCGGCCTGGCGCGCGTGGCGAGCATTCAGAATCCATACAACCTGTTAAATCGCACTTTCGAGATTGGTTTGTCCGAAATGGCGATTCGCGAAAACGTGGGACTTCTGGCCTACTCGCCTCTCGCCTTCGGCATGCTGTCGGGCAAGTTTTTGAATGGCGCGCGGCCGCCCGAAGCGCGAGTGGTGCGCTGGAGCCGCTTTGCGCGCTACAACGGCGAGATTGCGGACCGGACATCGGCGGCTTACGTGGATATCGCGCGCCGGCATGAACTCGATCCCGCACAGATGGCGCTGGCTTTTGTGAATCGGCAGCGCTTCGTCTCCAGCAATCTGATCGGCGCCACCACGATGGCACAACTCAAAACCAATCTGGGAAGCGCTGCGGTCAAGCTGCGGCCGGAAGTGTTGGATGAAATCGAAGCGGTGCATCGGGCTCAGCCCAATCCCTGTCCGTGATCCGCCAGAGCGAGAACGAAAAGTAGCCGCAGATGACGCGGATGGCACAGATGGGCGCAATCACGTTCTGGCGCCCGCCAAATCGTCAGGAGCATATTGACTCCAGGAAGAATTTCAGTAAGTCTGAGGTGGGGAATTCCGTTGTGCTCCCTAATTGTGCGGAAGGATTCTCTCTCATTTGTTCCGGCTTGAGAAAACACGGACAGTATCGCGATGGGTTCCGGCGCTAGTGGTCCTGCTTGCCTCCCTCTTCATGGGTATGGCGGCTGGAGCGGACATGCCGGACACACTGACCCTCACCAACGGCGAGATCCTTATCGGAAAACTGGTGCGATCGGCCGGCGACTCGGTGACGTTTCACAGCGATGGAGCTGGAGACGTGACCATATCGTGGGCGAAGGTCAAAGACTTCACTTCCACACGCACATTCGCGGTAGTCCCCAAGGGTGTTCAGCTCCAGGGGAAACAGGTGGACGGCAAGATCCCGCGCGGTGCCATTCATGTAGCGGAGCAGCAGATTCAGATCACGTCCGGAGGCCAACCGCTCCAAACTGTTCCAACGACCGGTGCCGCATTTGTGGTGGATGACGACTCCTACCAGCGAGCGCTGCGTCCCCGCGGATTCAAGGAAGACTGGAAAGGCGCCGTCACCGGCGGCGTGGCGCTGGTGATCGCGACGCAAAAAAGCGAGACATACACGGCAGCTGCGCATCTGGTCCGGGCGATTCCCGCGGAGGACTGGCTGGAGGCGCGCAACCGCACGCTGATTAATTTCCTCGAGTCCTACGGCAAGATTCACCAACCCGACACGCCCGAAATCAAAACCGACATCTTTCGTTTCGACGCGGAGCGCGATGAGTACTTTTCATCGCGGCTCTATGGGCTGGGCCAGGCGGCATTCGATCACAACTTTTCAGAGGGTTTGACGCTGCAGCAGACGTACAGCGGTGGCGTCGGCTGGACCGCCGTTAAATCCGCCAGGGAGACGCTCGATTTCAAAGCATCCGGCAGTTACATCTCGCAAAACTTCACCGACGGGACGACCACGAACCTGGTCGGTTCGGTGTTCGGTGAAACGTTTCATCGGGACATCTCGCCGGGAGTCAAGTTTGACGAACAGATCACGGCGATTCCCGCGTGGAACAAGACCAGCGCTGTTTCGGCCAACGGCGGCGCCGGAATCACCGTTGCCCTGCATAAGAGCCTGAATCTGAATGTGAGCGCCCTGGACACGTTCCTGAATGACCCTCCGCCCGGATTCAAAAAGAACTCGTTCCAGTTCATTACCGGCGTCACGTACTCGCTGCCGTAGAGCGGTCTACCAAACTCTGATCGTTTCCCTTGTCGAGGCGGTTGCTTACGGGCTACTGCGGCGTGGCCATGTACCACATGTTGCCCCACGCATCGGTGACGCCGGCGCTGCGGTCACCGTAAGACTGGTTGGTGGGAGCGGAAAGCGACGTCGCGCCGGCGCGCAGCGCCTGCTGGTAGAGGGCGTCGCAATCCGGAACATACAGGTAGATCATCGACGGCGTCGCCTGCATCCACTCGTGATTGCCGGCTTCGCTCACTCCGATGACCGAATCGCCGATTCTCATCGACGCATACAAACCGTTCTCCGGCCATTCATACCGTTGAACTTCTTTTGCATCGAATGCCTGCTTCATGAATTCGATCAGCCGTGCCGCTCCCGCCGCGGCGAGACTTGCCGATAAGGCATGGCGGCCTTCCGGGATGTAGCTGTTTCCGCGGTGCGTTGAGATCACCCAGTCGTTGCCCGCCGGATCCTGCACGCAACCGAAGCGGACAGGTTCCCAGTGGGCATCGACCATCGGCTCCAGTTCCCTGCAGCCGGCTTCGATGGCTCGCTTGAACACTTCATCGGCATCCGGCACGTACAGCTGGAGCCCTCCCGGCATCGTGCGGCCGGAACCGACTCCAATCATCAACATTGAATCGCCGATCCGGAATTCGGCATGGAAGCGGTCCGGACCCATCGTCGTGCGTTCTGTCTCGACGGCTCCGAACACGTTCTTCAGGAAATCCGGATACCCCGGGTCCGCAAGAACCAGATACGGCGTAACGGTACGAAATCCCTCGCGAAACACGACTGTTTTTGTGCTCATCTGCGCTTTCCTTTCAAGATCTGCCCGGAGACCCGCCTTGAAAGCCGGCGACGGCAGCTCCCGCAAGTCTCGGGCCATCATCAGGAGTTCCATCAGTTCAGCGTCCGCCAGTTCAGCGTCAGCGGGCTCGGGCCTGGCATCAGGACTCGTAAGAATCCGGCTGATGGCCTGATCCAATCGATCGATGGACGGCTGTTTACTCATGGCTCACACCTACGCGCGCCCTCAGGCTTTCGAGCGCCCTGAACTGCAGCTGCTTGACCGCGCCTTCGGAGCGGCCGATCTCTGCGGCAATCTCTTTGATGCTTTTCTGCTCCACGAATCGTTTGAGAACAACGGACCGCTGGTCTTCGGGAAGACGCTCTACCAGTTGAAATAAGGTTGCGCGGCGCTCGATCTCCTGCCATCTGGAGCGATCGAGGTCGTCGGCAGCTTCGACATCGACGGTGGGCTTCAGTCTCCGTCCCCGGTCGGCGATCACATTTGCAGCAATCCGGTACAGCCACACCGCAAACGGCACCCCGCGCCACTCGAAGCGCGAGAGGTTTGCCAATGCGTGATGGAACACCTCCGAGGTGAGGTCCTCGGCCTCATGGCGGTCCTGTACGCGGCGAACGACGAATGCGTAAACGCGCTCGAAGTGGGTTTCGTACAAGTCGGCGAAGCGGCTCGGATCTTTCTGAGCGGCCTCGATCAGCAGCCGTTCTTGCTCCATCTTCTATATAAACGGGCGAGGCGGGCGGAAAGTCACGGACGGAAAATTATTCACATTCCGGAGCGATGTCGGTCACCGATGTAACGCTGATGCGTTCAAACTCGCTCTGCCGGATGATGTAACCCTTTACCAGAATCCGATGCCCCTCCAGGTCGTCCGGCGCGAATCCCCTTCCGAGGTATCCGAAGTCGGCGAGCCGGTACTCGCGCAGGCCGAGCAACTTGGTTTTTGCGGCGTCGATCTCATCTTTGGTTGAAATGTCCGGCATGGTTGCGCGCACCAGTTCGGCTGCGCTGGTTATCGTCCACGAGACCCGCCGGTAGGTCATACAGCCCACCGTCTGGACCAGGGCATATTGCGGAGGCGGCTGAATACCATTGCGGCCGAGAATCTGAACCTTGTCCAGATTGGCGAGCGTCAACTCGGTGTTGCCGGCCGGAAATCCGTTGGTCTTGAAGATATAACTAATGATGTCGACGTAAGTATTGTCGGGAAGCGGTTTCGTTTCCGGGGTTCGAAAACGGAGCGGCGGCATCTCGGTCTTGATCAGGTCGAACAGCGGCTTGACGCTGTAGTCATGCCAACGCTCCATGAAGTTGTCGCCCTTGAGCGCCGGCATCTCGCCCTTTCCGCCCAGATCCGCCTGGTGGCAGCCCCCGCAGTTGGCGGCATACAGTTTCTGGCCGCGCTCCGCCTGTTCGGCGGTGTATGCGCCTTGCCAGACGCTGGTTTTCTTTTGGGACTGCGCGGCGAGAGCCGAGGGGGAAATTAGCCACAAAAAGCACAAAAAGCACAAAAAGCCGGATGGCCCTTTGTACTTTTTGTGCCTTTTGTGGCTAATCTCTTTTACATCCATTAGGTCAGTAATGCAGTGATCTCCGCTTCGGGATTATATGACGACAGAGCGGATTCTGGCCGCCCTGTATTAACAATATTTAATGTTGGCGTCGTAGGGTGGCGCATAAAGTCCGTGTTAGGATGCACCTTTCAGGGCGGAATACTTGTACAATCAATCGACTGCGGCTGAGGAGCCTGAATGCAACAGGATACGAAAACGGTCTTACTGCCCAAGCCGAGGGGGTTCTGCGCCGGGGTTATTCGAGCCATCGATATTGTGGAAATCGCCCTGGAGCGGCTGGGCGCGCCGGTATATGTAAGAAAAGAAATCGTTCATAACCGGTTCGTCGTGGAAGATCTGGCCTCCCGCGGAGCCATTTTTGTGGATTCGCTTACCGAAGTGCCGGACGGCGCCGTAACGATCTTCAGCGCCCACGGTGTGGCGCCCGACGTTCGCGAGGACGCAGTCCGCAGAAAACTGCGCGTGATCGACGCCACCTGTCCCCTGGTCACGAAAGTCCATATCGAAGTGGTGCGGTATGCGCAGGAGGGTTACAGCATCGTTCTGATCGGTCACCACAATCACGACGAAGTCGTTGGAACATACGGCGAGGCTCCGGATCACATCCACATCGTATCGACGGTTGAAGATGTGGATGCCCTCCAGGTCGTCGACCGGAATCGCATTATCTATGCGACTCAGACCACGCTCAGCCTCGATGACACGCAATCCATCGTCGATCGTCTAAAAGAAAGATTCCCTTCGATCATTTCTCCAGCAAGCTCCGATATCTGTTATGCAACGCAGAATCGGCAAATCGCCGTAAAAACACTGGCCGCAGAAGCCGATCTCATTCTCGTCGTCGGTTCCGAAAACAGCTCCAATTCGAACAGACTTGTCGAGGTTGCCCGCGGTAAAGACGCGGTCGCGCACCTCATCGGGAGTGCCCGTGATATCCGCCTCGAGTGGCTCGAGCGCTGTACTACCGTTGGTGTGACTGCCGGAGCGTCTACACCGGAAATCCTGGTTCAGGAAGTCGTCCAGGAACTGCGCGAACTGGGTTTCACAAATACGCGAGAGCTGGATCTCATCGAAGAAAACGTGCATTTTCCTCTACCAGCTCCGTTGGAAAAATTCGAACGGGTCAATTTTTAGCAAACTAAATGTCACAGAATCTCGAACTCGAGACACAATCTCTGTTTGATGAATCGCTCGACCGGGCGGCTTCGTTTCTCCTTGATCTGCAACACGAAGACGGCTACTGGCTGGGCGAACTCGAAGCTGACACGACGCTCGAATCGGACTACATCTTCTACCTGCACGTTATCGGAAAATTCGATGCCGGCCGCGTCCGGAAGCTGGCGGAGTACATCCGGCGGCGGCAATTAAGCGACGGCGGCTGGAATATCTTCAGCGGCGGCCCGTCCGAGGTGAACGCCACCGTCAAGGCGTATTTCGCTCTCAAACTTGCAGGGGACTCCCCCGACGCATCCCACATGGTTCACGCGCGCCGGCGCGTCCGCGAACTCGGGGGGCTCGAACACACCAATTCGTTTACACGGCTTTATCTCGCTCTCGGCGGTGTGGTCGGCTGGGAGATGGTTCCGGCGATACCGCCCGAGTTGATGTTTCTTCCGAACTGGGCCTACATCAACATCTATGAGATGTCCTCATGGACCCGCGCGATTGTGGTCCCGCTGACGATCCTGTACGCGCGCAAACCCTGCTGGCCGGTGCCGCAGAGCGCGCACCTGGACGAGTTATTCAAAGACAAGTCCAAAGCCGCGGCAGCATTCGCGATGCGGCCGGAAATCAGCTGGCGCAATGCGTTCCTGGGACTCGACCGCGCCTTGAAGGTTTACGAACACAGCCCGTGGAAGCCCGGACGCGAACGCGCCGTGAAACGGGCGGCGGACTGGATGCTCGAGCATCTGGAGCGCTCGGAAGGACTGGCGGCGATCTATCCGGCGATGATGAATTCCATCTTCGCGCTGATGGCTCTCGGCCGTTCGCCGTCACACCCCGCGACGGCGGAACAGATTCGCGAATTCAGCCGTTTTGAAATCGACGAAGCCGGAACCATCCGGCTGCAACCGTGCCTCTCGCCCGTCTGGGATACCGCCATCGCGGCATTCACGCTGATGGAATCCGGAACGCAGTGCAACAACGCGCTGACGAAAGCGGCGGACTGGCTCCTGGAAAAACAGATCCTCGGCGCGGGCGACTGGCAGATCAAGAATCGCGACGCGGCTCCCGGGGGATGGGCCTTCGAATTCCGCAATGACTTCTATCCCGACGTGGACGATACCGCATTCGTCCTGATGGCGCTGCAACACATTCCCTACCCCGACCGGAAGAGGATGGACCAGTCGATTGAACTGGGAACCAAGTGGCTCGTCAGCATGCAGAATCGCGACGGCGGCTGGGGAGCGTTCGACCGTGACAACGATCGATCGATCCTGAATCACATACCGTTCGCCGACCACAACGCCATGCTCGATCCGTCTTCTCCCGACGTCACCGCGCGAGCGGTTGAATGTCTGGGCCGCTTCGGCTGGACGATGTCGGATGACAGAATTCAGCGGGCGGTCGACTATCTGTTGCGCGAGCAATATCCCGGCGGGCCCTGGTATGGCCGCTGGGGCGTCAATTATGTTTACGGTACCAGCGGCGTATTGCGCGCGCTCGCGGAAGTCGGATTGAAAGATCATCCGGCCATGGTCAAAGCGGCGGAGTGGCTGAAATCCGTGCAGAATACGGACGGCGGTTTCGGAGAATCGTGCAGTTCGTACGACGATCCATCGTTGATGGCGCGCGGTGAAAGCACGGCATCGCAAACCGCATGGGGGCTGCTGGGACTACTGACTGTCTATGGAGCAAATGATCCGGCCGTGCAGTCTGCGGCCGCTTACCTGACGGAGCATCAGAACCGCCAGGGTTCATGGGATGAACAGCCGTTCACGGGGACAGGATTCCCGAAAGTGTTCTATTTGAAGTATCACTTGTATCGGCATTACTTTCCGATGTTCGCTCTGGCCCGATACAATCAATCCTCGAGGGTGGTGTAGTGAGATTTCCATTAAGCATGACTGCAAGCATGTCGAAGTACATCGCGGGTAAACGCCTGCGCGGTGCGGACAAATTTCCCCTGGTGATGATGCTCGAGCCGCTGCACGCGTGTAACCTGACGTGCACGGGCTGCGGACGCATCCGGGAGTACGCGGACACAATCAAAGAAAAGTTGTCCGTTCAACAATGCCTCGACGCGGCCGAAGAATGCGGGGCGCCCATCGTCTCGATCTGCGGCGGCGAGCCCATGATCTATCCCGAACTGGGAACGCTGGTCGACGAACTACTGGACCGCAAGAAGCACATCTATCTCTGCACGCACGGCATGTTCCTGCGCAAGCGCCTGCATGAATTCAAGCCATCGTCGCGGCTTTTTTTCAATGTGCATCTGGATGGGCTCGAAAAAACTCACGATCTCTGCGTCGAACGCGACGGCGTGTTCAAGCAGGCCATCGAGGGGATCAAAGCAGCGAAAGACGCCGGCTTTCTGGTTTGCACGAATACGACAATCTTCAAAGAAACCGACCTGAACGAAATCCGCCAGCTTTTCGAATACCTCAGCGAACTCCGGGTGGACGGATTCATGGTTTCGCCCGCTTACTCATACGCCGCGGTGCAGTCCAAAGATATCTTCATGTCACGCCAGGACATCCGCGAGAAATTCCGGCTGGTGCGCGAGCTTCTGGGAGAGTTTCAGCTGATGACCTCGCCGATCTACCTGGAGTTCCTCTCCGGCGAAAGAGACATGATGTGCACAGCATGGGGCAATCCGACCTACAACCCTCGCGGTTGGAAGGGCCCCTGCTATTTGATGACGGACGCCCATCACAAGACGTTCAAGGACCTGATCGAAAAAACCCCCTGGGAAAATTACGGACATGGACGTGATCCCCGGTGCGCTGATTGCATGGTGCATGCCGGCTACGAGCCCTCCGCGGTGCTGGGAGCGAATCGTAAGCTCGGAGACAGCTGGAAGCTGTTGAAGTGGCAGCTGTCGAGTCCTGCAAAACCGCGGCCGCGGAGCGTCACTGCCTGATGACGACACTCGTCACCGGTGCGACTGGATTTGTCGGATTGCACCTGACGCGCCTTCTCACCGGGAAGACGACGGGCATTCGTGTGCTTGTGCGGCCCTCGAGCCAGCGCCGTTTTATCCAGGAACTTCCGGTCGAGTTCGTTGAAGGAGATCTGCGCGACCGGGCGTCGCTCGAAAACGCTCTTAAAGGTGTGAAGCGCGTCTTTCACGTGGCTGCCGATTACCGGCTGTGGTCCAGGAATCCGGACGAGCTATACGAGAGCAACGTTCAAGGCACACGGAACCTGGTCGAAGCCTCCCGCGGCGCAGGAGTTGAACGTTTTGTTTATACCAGCACGGTGGGCACGATCGCGGTTCCCCATTGGCACGGGTTACCCGATGAAAGGACCATGGCAACGCTGAGCGACATGATCGGCCATTACAAGAAGTCCAAACTGCTGGCCGAACTGGAAGTGCTCGAAGCTTCAGCCCGGGGATTTCCGGCTGTGATCGTCAATCCCACCACTCCGGTCGGGCCATGCGACTGGAAACCGACGCCCAGCGGCCGCATCGTTCTGGATTTTTTAAACGGACAGATGCCGGCATATGTCGACACCGGTATGAATTTTGTCGCCGTCGAAGACGTCGCCGCCGGACATTGGCTGGCCGCCGAACGGGGACGCATCGGGCAAAGATATATCCTCGGCTGCCGCAACCTGACGTTGAAACAGGTTCTGGATTCGCTGGCTGCCGCCACGCAGCGAAGCGCGCCCCGAATCCGGATGCCCCATGCCGTGGCGCTCGCGGCGGGATACGCGGAAAGCATTTTCTGTTCGATCACCGGGCGCGAACCGCGGATCCCGCTCGAGGGTGTGCGGATGGCCCGTCACAAGATGTTCGTGGATAGCTCGCTGGCTGTCCGCGAACTCGGTTTTGCGCCGGGCAGCGTCGATGCCGCCCTCGAACGGGCTGCACGCTGGTACATGGAGAATAACTATATCGCCAGGGCGAAGTCCGCATGAGAGCCGTAATCACCTTTGCGGTTCAATCGGAGACGGGAAATTGGAGAGTGGCTCCCCGCTATCGCGAAAATATTCACATCATAAGGACCGGAATTGGGATGCGCGGGCCGCAGGATGAACTGCAGCAGGCATTGTCCGGTCCAATCGATTTTTGTATCGCTTCAGGTCTGGCGGGCAGCTTGAAACTTCAATACCCGGTAGGTTCGGTCCTGGTGGCAAGAGGAATTAAATCTGAGGGCAGTCCCACGATCGTGCCATGCGATGGAGGTCTTGTGGATGCCGCTGTGCGCAGTGGCGCGACGGCCGTCAATTTTTTTTACACGTCTTCGGCGATTGCGAACGCTGAAGCCGAACGCACGAAGCTGGCAGGCGTGGCGGACGCTGTGGATATGGAAAGTTACCATGTCCTGTCGGCGGCCCGGCATGCCGGTGTGGCGGCTGTCGCGGTACGCGTCGTTTCCGACTCTCCGGATCGAAAACTTCCACTGGATTTTTCACGGACCGTCACGCGTGACGGTCAAATCGCCTGGCGTCGAATGATCGGCGAAATCATAAGACACCCCGGCCGGCTGCCTGCTTTTGTACGATTCGGTATTGACAGTTCGGAAGCAATCCGTAACCTATCGACGTTCCTTGATCGATACATAAATTTCCTGATGATGAACAAAATCAGCGTCCCTGCCCGCGTGGAACACTCCACCAGATGAACACTGAAGTTCAAACACATACGCGCTCGAATCCATCCGGTATTCCGGCCGAAATGCGCGCGGGCGTGTATCGCGGGAACCAGCGTGTCGGCATGGAACGCGTTCCGGTGCCGGAGATTCAGGCCGGTGAAATCCTGATCCGTGTGGCGGCATGTGGAATATGCGGCACGGACGTCAAGAAAGTGCGGCACGATCTGGTAAAGCCCCCGCAGATTCTGGGCCATGAGATCGCAGGAACCGTCGTCGAAGCCGGCGCCGGCGTGGATCGCTGGTCGGCAGGCGATCGGGTCGTCAGCTTCCACCACATCCCTTGCGGCCATTGCTTCTACTGCGAGCGCCAATTGTTCTCGCAATGCGCTCAGTACAAGAACACCGGCGTCACGGCGGGATTCACGCCCAATGGAGGCGGCTTCGCCGAGTACGTTCGGGTCATGCCTCACATCGTCAATGGCGGAGTGGTTGCGATCCCGGACGACGTCACTTTCGAACAGGCGACCTTCGTCGAGCCTGTGAATACCTGTCTCAAGGCCGTTCGCAAAGCCCGGATTGCAGCGGGCGAAGTGGTGTTCGTGATCGGTCAGGGGCCGGTTGGCTTACTGCTGGCATTCCTGGCCCGCGCGGCGGGAGCAACCGTATTCACTAGTGATCCGCTCGGGTTTCGCCGGACAATGAGCATGCATTTCGGTGCAGAGGCTGCATTGGATCCGGCAGCCGGCGATGCCGCGGAGGAAATCCGAAGCCGCCGGCACGGGATCGGCGCCGATGCCGTACTTCTGGCGGTCCCTGACGCCAGGCTCGTTCCCGTGGCCTTGAATATCGCCCGGCCCGGCGGGCGCGTGCTGCTGTTTGCGCAGAACGACCCCGTAACACAGATTCAGTTTCCCGCGGCCGCCGTGGGTGTGGAAGAAAAGGAAATCCTTGGCAGCTACAGCGCGGCGGTCGATTGCCAGGAGGAGTCGGCTCGAATCGTTTTCGAGAATCGAACCCGGCTTCATGAACTTATTTCCCATCGGTTTGCGCTGGACGACATCGATAAGGCATTTGCGATGGCTTCTCATCCTGCGGACAATTCTCTAAAGTTGGTGATTTTGCCGTGAACCCACAGCGCAACGGGCACATGATGGCAGCCGTCCTGCATGGCCCAGAAGATCTTAAAGTTCAGCAGGTCGAGATTCCCAAAGTCGGCGCCGGGGACCTGCTGGTCCAGGTGAAGGTGGCTTTAACCTGCGGAACCGACTTCAAAGTCTGGAAGCAGGGATACCACCCCCGGATGATTGTGCCGCCCGCGATCTTCGGCCACGAATTGGCCGGTGTCGTGGCGGAGGCCGGCGAAGCCGTCCGTTACAAGTACCCGTTGGGAATGCGCGTGGTCGCCGGAAATTCCGCGCCCTGCAATGAGTGCTTTTTCTGCAAGAAGGACAAGGCCAATCTCTGTGAAGATCTGGTTTTCAACAATGGCGCTTATGCGGAATACGCCCTGATCCCCGCGCGCATCGTCCGCGAAAACCTGGTCGAGATACCGGCGCACCTGGGTTTCATTGCCGCAGCCCTGGTTGAGCCGCTCGCTTGCGTGCTCCGCGCCGTGGAGGAAACCGGAGTTCAGCCGGGCGATACCACCGCCGTGATCGGTTGCGGTCCGATCGGATTGCAGTTCATCCGCGTGCTTAGCAGCCGCGGCGCACGCGTCATTGCGATCGGCAAGCGCGGCAGCCAGCTCCGGGTTGCGGAACGGCTGGGCGCAGCGGCCACCTGCGATGTCTCGCAGACCGCGGACGTTGTGGCTGCAGTGCGTGACCTGACTCACGGCCGCTACGGCGCCGATTCCGTCATCGAAGCGGTCGGTTCGCCGCTGACCTGGCAATGGGCCGTACAGCTGGCGCGATGCGGCGGTACGGTCAACCTGTTCGGCGGATGTCCGCGCGGTACCAGGGTCGAATTTGAATCTTCGGCCATCCACTATTCCGAGATCACGATCAAATCCAGCTTCCACCATACGCCGCGCTTCATCCGCGAAGCTCTCGATCTGATCGCGCGCGGGGATGTCGACGCAAAGGATTTCGTGACGGGCGAGGTTCCTCTAACCGAACTGCCGCAGGTATTCGAACACATGAAAAACCGCAACGGGCAGCTCAAGGTTGCCGTCATGCCCTGACATGCAACTACCACCGGATTTTGAAATCGCCCGCAACCTGCCCCCTCCCGGCTCATCGCTCGAACGCTCACAGGAATACACCCGCCGGCTCGCGAAAAATCACTATGAAAATTTCACCGTCGCCAGCGGACTGCTGCCGCGCCAGCTCCGGCAGCACTTCTACAACGTCTACGCTTATTGCCGCTGGTCCGACGATCTGGCCGATGAAGTTTCAAATCCGCAGCTGGCGCTGGAATTGCTGGACTGGTGGGATAGCGAGCTGCGGCAATGTTATGCGGGTTCGCCTGGGCACGCGGTTTTCGTGGCGCTTCGTCACACGATCCAGTCGTTCGATATCCCGATGCAGCCGTTCTCGCATCTGCTCGCGGCCTTTCGGCAGGATCAACGCGTGCACCGGTATCCCACCTGGGAAGCCGTCATGGGTTATTGCCGCTACTCGGCGAATCCGGTCGGCCGGCTCGTCCTTTACCTGGGCGGCTATCGCGATCAGGACCGCCAGACCCTGTCCGATTTCACCTGCACAGCTCTGCAGCTGGCGAATTTCTGGCAGGACGTCTCGCGTGATCTGGATAAGGACCGGATCTACATTCCGCTCGACGTCCTGGCAAAGTACGGCTGGAGTGAGGCTGATTTATTCAAGCGACAGTTCGACGATCGCTACGCGGCTCTCATGCATGAACTGGTTGCCCGTACCCGCGCTCTGTTCGAACAAGGGCTTCCTCTGATCGAAAAGGTCGAACCGGCGCTTCGCGTGGATATCGAATTATTCAGCCGCGGAGGACTCTCCGTGCTTGACGCGATCGAAGCGATTGGCTACAACACTCTGCAAAACCGGCCGTCGCTGAGCGGCATGGCCAAGCTTCGGTTATTGAGTCAAACCTATGCCAAACGATACAGAATTGGCAGCCTCATACGAGCACTGTCGCAACCTCGCATGGGCCGCAGCGCGTAACTTCTATTACGGCTTCGCCCTGCTTCCTCCAGCCAAGCGTGACGCGTTGTGCGCTCTTTATTCATTCATGCGGCGGGCGGACGACATCTCCGATTCCGAAGGCAACACCCAGGAAAAAGGCCAGGGCCTGAAAGCCTGGCGATACGCGCTCGACGAAGCCCTGCGCGGCAATTACAACGGCAGCAAACTGCTGCCGGCCTTTCATCACACCGTCGAGCGCTACAGGATTCCCGCGGACTATTTTCACGATCTGATGTCGGGCGCGGAAATGGACCTCTCGGTCCGCAGCTACGAGACATTCGAGGATCTCAGCCGTTACTGCTACTGCGTCGCCGGTACCGTCGGTTTGTGCTGCATCCACGTTTTTGAATTTCAGGATCCGAAGGCACTTCAACTTGCTCCCAAACTGGGCATTGCCTTTCAGCTGACGAATATCCTGCGCGATGTTGCCGAAGACTACACGATGGGCCGCATCTATCTTCCGCAGGAAGATCTGCGCCGGTTTGCCTGCAGCGACCGGGATTTGTCGGACAAGGTGGCGAGCCCTGCGTTCGTCCAGTTGATGCGCTTTCAGGCGGACCGCGCCTGGCGTCTGTACGACGAGGGCTCCGAGTTGCTGGGTCTCGTCAACAGCGACAGCCGCGCCGCCCTCTGGACGCTGATGCGGATCTACAGCGGCATCCTCGCGAAGATCGAAGCGATCCATTATGACGTGCTCGCGAAGCCGCATCCGGGGCTGTCCCGTTTCGAGAAAGCCTGGATCATGCTCCGCGCCGGCGCGGGTCTCTGGAAACCCGGACTGTGCCCGAGACAAACGTAGCCGTCATCGGCGGGGGACTCTCCGGTCTTGCAGCCTCGATCACCCTGGCCGAAGCCGACTGCCGCGTTTCCCTGATCGAACGATCGCCGCGATTGGGCGGGCGCGCCACTTCATACGTTCTTCCAGACGACACCCCCATCGATAACTGCCAGCACGTCACGCTGCGCTGCTGCACCAATCTCGAAGACTTCTACCGGCGGGCCGGCGTTGCCGGCAAAATCCGGTTCCACGATACGTTAATTTTTGCCGACTCCAGCGGCCGCCGCGCCCGGATGCGTCCCGCAAACCTTCCGGCGCCGTTCCACTTATTGTGGTCCTTCGCGGCGTTCCCTCTTCTGACATGGCGTGACAAACACGCCATCGGTCACGCGATGCTTCGCATCACCTTGAGCGGAGGCAGGCCAAAACTGCCTTCATCGATCAGCATGCTGGACTGGCTCAAGAGCCAGAGACAGACCCGCGGAGCGATCGACCGGTTCTGGCGCACGGTGCTGGTCAGCGCACTGAACGAAGAACTTGATCAAACGGATGCTCAGTTCGGCATTGATGTTTTCTGGAAAGCATTTCTATCGAACAGCGTTGGATTCATGATGGGGGTGCCGTCCGTGCCGCTCGCCGAACTCTATTCCATATGCGGGAAACGCATCCGCCAGGCCGGAGGAGAAGTTCGAACCCGCTGCGGGGCCACAGACATCCGCGTTGCGGGAGGCCGTGTGACCGGCGTCCAACTGGACAACGGCGAGATGCTTCGGGCGGACTATTACCTGTCGTGCGTGACATTCGACCGGCTGCTGAAACTCATCCCGGAGGACCTGCGCGCGGATCCCACGTTCTCGAATTTGCGTCACCTTGACGTGTCCCCCATAACCGGCGTACATTTGTGGTTCGACCGCCAGGTGATGACGGAGCCTTTCCTGACATCCGTAGACCAGACCATCCAATGGATCTTCAACAAGCAGGCGGGTGAGTATCTTCAGATCGTGATCAGCGCTTCGCGGAATCTCTCCGGGATGCCGCAGGCGGAGATCGCGGAACTATGCATCAGGGAGACGGCGGCATTACTACCGCGCATTCGCGAGGCAAAACTCGTGCGCTCCGTCGTCGTACGGGAGAACGCCGCGACATTTTCGCCGCAGCCCGGCTGCGATGAGTGGCGGCCATCGACGCAAACATCAATTCCGAATTTATTTCTGGCCGGCGACTGGACACGCACCGGCTGGCCCGCGACGATGGAAGGCGCCGTCCGCAGCGGATATCTCGCGGCGGAGGCAGTGCTGAAGAGCGAAGGGAGGACCGTAACACTAGTCAAACCGGACCTGCCCGTGACAGGTTTCTCGCGCTGGTTCGCGCGCCGTGAATGAGTTGGCGAGGCTGACATTCTCCGCCTTTGCAAGGCGGGGTGCCCGAGCGATTAAAGGTTAGAACGCTCGGGCAGGCGCGAAGCGGGAGCCCGATAGGGCGAAGCAGTAATAGCGGTTATCAAGGAACCGGCCAGCGCACCTGATTTGTTGATCGAAGTTACTAACCGCCCCGTCTGCGCCGCTAAGGAACGGGAGCATTTTTTTGATGGCGCAGCCACCCCGCCTTGAAAAGGCGGGGTGTGTTGCTCTTTTGAGCTCCCCGCCTGAGTTAGGCGGGGATGCCCTCGCGTAGCGAGGGCTGGGGCGGTCTGTTCTAAGTCCGCGCGTAGCGCGCTCCTTATAGATTTCCGCGCAGCGCATCGATTTCCGGATTTATTACTCCTTGCTACAATACCCCCGTGACCGCCTTCGACATCCTGGCTCCCGCGATTGCCGTCGGCGGGACCGCCGCCTGGGGAGCCTTCCATCCCCGATCGCAGCTATTCGGGCCAGTCATTCGAAGCGCGGGAGACGCTTGCGCCCTGACGTTCGACGATGGCCCTAACCCTCGCGTAACACCCCGGCTCCTGGCCCTGCTCGAAAAATATCGCGTACCGGCGACATTTTTTGTACTGGGGAAATATGCCAGTGAGCATCATGGCATCATGGCGGAAATCGCGGCCCGCAATCACCTCATCGGAAACCACACCTATACGCACCCGAGCCTTGTATTCTTCAGCCGCCGGCGTATCGTCGAGGAGCTTAAACGCTGCGATGACGCCGTCATACGGGCGACGGGGAAAACTACGGTCTGCGTCCGGCCTCCCTTCGGGTTCCGTGGCCCGCAATTCTTCGGGGCCGCCCGTGCTGCAGGCTTTTCGCAGATTGTGATGTGGTCGGTCAACGGCCACGATTGGAATCCCCAGGCCGCTTCCAGTACGCGGCGGAGGCTCGAAAAAGTCGGCTCGGGCGATATTGTTCTGCTTCACGATGGCGACCACCGCACGTCTAACCCAGATCGGGCCCATATGCTCGACGCTCTGGAATTCTGGATCCCGCGCTGGAAAGACGCCGGCATCCGGTTCACAACAGGGGCCCCCGTTACCGGGCATGTTAAAATGCCGTGAGTGTAATGGCATCTGATGGCATCCAATGGCTGCTAGGACTTCCAAGACAATCTGGCTACTCCTGTTGATCGCGGTAATCGCCGTGCTGGTGTTCGTTGCGGCAGCCAGACCGGGAAGGGACCGGCCGGTCCGCGTCGCCGTGACTCACGCGGTCCGGCGGGATCTGAATTCCTGGACGGCCGGCAACGGAAAAATCGAGCCGGTCGATCCACACGTCATTCAGTCAGAACTCACGACGAGAATCGACCGTATGGACATCACCGAGGGCCGCAGCGTGACGGCCGGCGAGACGCTGCTCGTGCTGGACGCGACAGATGCTAAAAGCGAGCTGGCTCGTACGAAGGAACAACTCCTTACCGCCCAGGAAGAACAGAAAACAGCTCTGCAGGGCGGATCCAGCGATGAACTCGCGCAGATCGACAACGATCTTCTGAAAACAAATTCCGATGTCGCGCGGCTCTCCCACGAGCAGGATACTCTTCAGCGCCTGTACGCAAACAAGGCGGCCACACGCCAGGAGATCGATCAGAACCGGATCGCCATGGACAAGGCCAAGGCCGATAACCAGCTGTTGGAGGAAAAGAAAAGAGCCATCGCCGAGCGCTCGAAAACGCAGGCGCAACGGGCGGCGCTCAAAATCGACGAGGCCCGGGAATCGATCCAGTCGCTCGAACAGAAAATCAATTCCGCGCGGGTGGCCGCCCCGGTATCAGGCACGATTTATACCTTATCTGCGAAAGCCGGGACTTTCGTCCATACCGGCGATACGCTGGCCGAAATGGCCGATCTCCGGCGCCTCCGGGCCCGTGCTTTCATCGATGAACCGGAACTCGGCTCACTCAAGGAAGGTCAGACCGTCGAAATTACTTGGGATGCTTTACCGGCCCGCATCTGGACCGGCGCTGTCGAACAGTTGCCGAAAACCATTGTTTCCCGTGGTTCCAGAAATGTGGGAGAAGTTCTCTGTTCGATCAATAACGACGAGGCTCCGCTGTTGCCGAACACCAACATCAACGTGCGAATCCGCACCGCGAAACGCGACAACGTCCTGACGCTTCCGCGGGCAGCCATTCGAAGCGACGGAAACCGACGTTTTGTGTTCGTTATCGCCGATGGGCATCTGCAAAAGCGTGAAGTAACGGTCGGTATCTCCGACCCGGCTATTTATGAAATTTTAAGCGGAATTGCCGAAGAAGACGCCGTCGCGCTACAGTCTGATACGGACTTAAGAGAAGGAGAGCCCGTTACGGGATACGAAAAATGACGATGCTGGCCGCCTTGCTCCTTTCCTTAACGCTGTCGCAGGAGCCTATTCCTGCCGCGCGGGCAGACTTCGATGCCGGTAACTATAAGGCCGCGCTAACCACATTGACTGCTTCTCTGGGACACGCTCCAAACGATCCCATCCTGCACTACTGGATCGCCCGGACCGATTACGAGATGCGCAACTATGACGAAGCCGTCAACCACGCTGAAACAGCGGTAAGGCTTGCACCACAAAACGCGGAATACAACCGCTGGCTGGGACGCGCATACGGCGCCAAGGCGGAAGAGAGCCACAGTTTTTTCCTGGCCCGCAAGGTCAAGCAGGCATTCGAAGCCGCCGTCAGACTGGCGCCCCTCAACATCGCAGCCCGGCGGGATTTGATGCAGTATTGCGTGGAAGCCCCATGGATTGTCGGCGGGGATAAAGACAAAGCCAAGCAGCAGATCGAGGCCATAACTGCGATTGACCCCGTTGAAGGCCGGCTAGCGCGCGCGGCCTATCTGACGGCGGAAAAGCAGTGGAAAACGGCGGAAAACGAGTACGTCGCGATGCTGGACCAGCATCCCGCTCACATCGACCCTTATATGGAAGCGGCCGGATTCTTTGCCGATCGCAAGAACACGACCGCGCTGGAACGAACCGTCGAAGCGGCTTCGCGTGTGGATGCGCGGGATCCGCGGGTCGGCTACTATCGCGCAGTGACCTTTATTTTGAAAGGAACGGACCGGCCCGCCGCCGAAAAGCTGCTGCAATCCTACATTGCATCCGTGCCCGAAAAGAGCGACTATCCGTCACACAAATCAGCCACTGAATGGCTGGCCCGTATCAGCCATTAACGGACCCAAGCTTCTGTTATGAAAAACATTCGATGCCTGATACTGGTTGCGGCCTGCATTGCAGGTCTGCTTCTGCCGTCGATGCCTGCCCTGAGCCAGGACCTTCAACCGATCGCGCTGAAAGACGCCGTGAACACCGCCCTGCGAAACAGCCGCGAAGTGGCGCTCGCGCAAGCCAGATACAATCAGTCGGCGAGGGCCGTCGATGTCAACCGTTCCGCATTTCAGCCGAATCTGTTCACCGGCTCCGGCGCGGCATTCAACTACGGCTTTCCGCAGACCCCCGGCGGCGCCCCTCCAACGATCCTCAATCTCTCTTACATCCAGAGCCTGTTCAATCCCCCGCAGCGCGCGCAGGTTCGCGCTTCGCAGGAACGTCAGGAAGTCCAGCGCCTGGAACTGGAAAAGACGCAGAACTCTGTCGCCCTGCAGACCAGTTCCGCCTATCTGGAATTGGCCAAGGTCCGTCACTCTCTGGAGCTGATGCGCAACGAGCGGGAAAGCAATACTCGGATCATCGGCTATACGCAGCAGCGCGTTACTGAAGGTTACGAACTTCCTATCGAAGGCAAAAAGGCGGAGCGGGCGGCCGCCGTGACAGAGCAGCGGATCCGTCAACTCGAAAGCCGCGAAAGCGAACTCCAGGAACAGCTCGCGGCCGCGATGGGACTTCCGCCGGCGCGGCACATCGAAGTCATGACCGAGCCTCTGGCTTTACAAACTTCGGATCGCAAGAGCGACGTGGTGGATCGTGCAGTCGAAAGCAGCCTCGACCTGCGGGAGAGCGAATACGAGCGCCGCGCCCGGGAACACATCGTCAACGGGCAGAACGGCGCCAAATGGCCTACGGTGGATATCATCGGCGAATATGGGCGGTTCGCCCCTTACAACAATCTTCAGGACTATTACCGCCAGTTTCAGGAGAATAACGTTACCGTCGGCATTCAAATCAAAATCCCTCTGATCAGTGCCCAGCGTTCGTCGAATGTCGCGATGGCGAAAAGCGAACTCAACACGGCTGAAATGGAGTTAAGGAACCGCCGTCAGAATGTTGAACTCGAAGCCGCCCGCCAGTTTAACCGTGTGCGCGTGCTCGAGTCCGCGCGTGAAGTGGCGCGTCTGGATCATGAAATCGCGCAGGACAACTTACAGGTGATTCAGGCCAATTTCCAGGAAGGCCGCGCCAATCTTCGGGATGTCGAGCGGGCCAGGAACGAGGAAAGCGAGAAATGGGTGACATTTCTCGATGGCGACTTCGACTGGCAGAAAGCCCAGCTGGAACTGCTGAACATCACGGGTGAACTGGGCAGGATCTACCAATAAAGTCAGCTCCTGGCGCGCGGCAGCGTCGCTCTCGCCATGGCCGCTTCCGGCTCCTTCATTCTCATCCGGTTCATAGCGATCTTATTGATATGGCATTCCGAACACGTGTTCTCGAAGGTATGGCAGGTAAAGCAACCCCGCAGGTCAAGTTTCGCCGGTGTGGCGTGTGAACCGCCCTTCCACAACGCCAGCGGATTATGGCTGCGCGGCAGTTCGTTGTGACAATCACTGCAGTATGAGGCCCTGTGGCACACCGTGCAGGTGGTCCGGTCCATAGCGGCGTACTGGCCGTGCAGGTCGTCTTTCCAGCGCGACGTATGGCTCGCCGGCTTCATCGCCTGATGACAGGAATCGCATTGCACGGCTCCCATGGCTGAACTCTGCACGTGCTGATGGCACACAAAGCACGTCGCCCCTGGAGCTGCAGCCTCCTCTTCATGATGCAGCCGGAACGCTTCGGTGTGGAAGTCCGGCTTCACATTCCTCGTATGGCTGTTCGGCACGGCGGCATTGAGCGAAGCAGTGTCCTGATGGCACGTCTTGCAGTTGGACATCCTGGACTCGCTCGGCACCCGGGCGGTGTCGTGGCACTGCACGCAGTCGATCATTTTAGGCAGGGTCAGATTCGCAATACTGGTGCTGTTGGGGATCGCGTAATGACACGTCGTGCAATTCAGGTTGAACTGGTCTTTGACCCTGAAGTGAGTGACGTGGGCGAAATTGATATCCACATATTTGCCTGTCGTGGTCTGATGCGGGCCGGCGAAGCGCCTCGCTTCGGTAAAGCTTGGATTCTCGATTTCTTCGGGCGTATGGCAACCGCGGCAACCTTCGGCCGAAAGCGCGGACGTAAGCTGTGGTTTGATGCCGGGCTTGGAGTGGCATGCCGCGCACTGGTCGTGGTTGGGGAACATCGCGAACTTACCCTCGGCATCGAATTTATGACAAAACGTGCAGTCGGCGCGGAAGCCGGTTTTAGTGTCGATTCTCGCCTGGGAATCCACATGCTGGTTGTGCGAAAACTCGAACAGAATCGTACGTGAACCTTTATAACGAGGGAACGGGAGAAGATCGTCCGATCCCGTGGGCGGAAACGCGGTATGACACTGGGCACAGATCTTCGGGTTCAGATCCTTGTCGAAGGCCTCGCTGTGGCAGGTCATGCATTGATCGTGTCCCGGCCGCTGCAGCACCAGCGATCCCTCTTTTTCCGCGACGTGACAGAAACTGCATTCCAGGTTCCCGTCAAATTGCTTCTTGTGGAAGGCGTGAATGAAGAAGCCGGCGCCATCGGCCGGCGCGGCCAGAGCAGGAGAAGGAGCAGCGGGGTTTTGCGCACCGCGCACAAACACCGCACCCGCCGCAAGCGGCAGCATAAGAAGGAAGCATGACAGGATTCGGATTATTCTGATTTTCATGTCAGTACTTCCAGTTGATTCCGACGCGGAAGACTTGTGAATTCTTCACATCGGGCGTGAAAAGGAAAAAGTCATTGTCGAGGCTGTAATCGAAATAGGCGCGCGTGCGGCGGTCGAGCCGGACCCATGCGCTTCCGAGAAGGCCGCTCTGATGGAGATTATCCTCATAGAAGAACGTATCTTGCATGCTGATCCGCCGGTAATATAAGCCGCCGCTCAAACTGAAGCGCCCTTCACCGAAGCTTCTGCTGACATCGGCGCTGAGATCTTTCACAGCCGTTTCACCTGTCCCGGTAAGAGCATCGAGCGTCGTGGTTCCGAGTGGGCTCAGCCGGTCGGAGCTACGCTGATGATATTCGAAAGACATCGAGATCTTGTTCCAGGGAAAGTATTGTCCATTGAAGCGATAGTCGCGGAAGGATGTCTCGTAAGGAGTCTGATCGTTATTGTCGTCGAGCGCGCGAACCACGATGACGCCGCCGGCCCGCAGATTCGAGAAAAACTGGTGGTGGGCTTCGACATTGAACTGTGTATAGCGGTTGATGGGTCCCAGATAAACCCGGTAGAGCGGGTTCTTTGCGGCCAGATCACGCGCGTCGCTCGTGTAGTCATAGGAATAATCGTTGTCCGTCAGCTTCTGGAAGAAGCCGCCTCGAATCGAGTCGCGGCCGCTGCGGGAGCTGTACAGAAATGACAGATCGAAATCCACCGGCGAGCCGCCGTAGGCGCGCAGGTACGAGCTGAGGAGCCAGCGGTCGCTGAGCCGTTTACGAAGTATGACCTTGTTCGAACCTTTGATGTACCAGAGCGTCTCGAACTCGAGCGACGTATTGGCATCGAGTTTGAGGTTGAGATTGGCGCCGCCGATGCGGCGTTGCGCAGGATCGGAAAAAAACGAGAAACGGCGGCCGCCATAGAGCGTGAAGGTGAATTTCCTGTGATCGATCGAACCCAAGGCGCCGTCGAAGGATGCCAGCTCCGCTCCGTATACGTTGAGGCGGCCGAACTGGAAGGCGGTACCGGCGAAAACTCCATCACTCGGCTTGCCGTTGATCCCGACATTGGCATCGAGCAGCTCGTACAGATGGTTTCCCGTAAACGTTTCAATGACGTTTTCGGCAGGCGAACCCAGCTGCACCGCATTGAGGTCCTGCCGGTACCGCATGGCAACGTGGGTTCGTACCCGGTCCGAGCCGTAGCCGGTTGTTCCGAAATCGATGAACTCCTCCATCCGGTCGGCGCCCGGCTGAAAGGCGGTCGGAGATGGAATTCCCGCCGGGTTGAACGTGCCGGTCAGCGGCGCATCGATTACACCCGCCGTGGTGGGGTTACCCGTAAAATCCGTCTGGTAGCGCTCGTAGTTGGTATTGCTCTCGAAATGGAAACGTTCGAGAAACTCATCGACGCCGCTCCTCTTTTGTGACGCGCGAGGCTGCGCAAAGGCCGGATCGGGAACGGCTTGAGGGATCGCCGTAGAGATGAGCTGGTCCCATTCGGCTTTCATTTGCCCGGAGGAGACGGAACCCTCCGTGGGAGCCTGGGCCGCATAGACCGCGGGCGTCCAGACCAGTGGCACCGCTAACAGGAACCGCAGGACGAACAACAGCGTCTTTTGACTTGGACCTCGAAACGGCATGGATTTACTTTTTTTGCTCGGTCGCCCGCGGTTTATCCCGGAATCCGGTACTGAGTTTAGCAAGCCGGCTCTTTGCGAGTTGGATCCGCCAGGCGTATGTGTCGGAGTGCCACTGCGTGGCGGCCAGGTAAAGATTCAGCTCCGAAACCTGGTCTGCCGTATCTCCGAGTTGACTGTAAATCTCCGAGAGAGCCCAGTGCGCATGGGCATTGTTCGCCGTATCTCCCGTCAATGCCGTGTAAGTTGGAGTGACGGGCGACAGCGCCAGTTCCGCTTGATAGGCAGCGATGGCGCTTTGCAGCAGAGCCGTCTCCGACTGGCTGTCCGCAGCTTCCGCAGCTTCCTTCTCATAGGCCTCACCAATGAATTCATTAACGCCAAGGCGCAACGGATCGATCTTAAGAACTTCCTGGTACAGGCCGATCGCCACGGCAGGTTGAGTTTCCGCCAACAGGTGCGCCAACCGCAGCCGTGGAGTGAACATGCAAGGCGCAGGAGTCAGATTCGCATTCGGCACGACCAACGCCGCACTGGTAATAATCTGGCACGTACCGTTGTTCAAACTGTTCATGGAGATCGCTGCCTGATAATCGGTAATGGCGTCGGTGTTATCCACAAGGTCGTCCTGATAGTGGATGCCGCGCTGTGTGTATTCCCAAGGCGTAGACGGAGTCGTGATTTTCAAAAGGTTCCAGTCGACCCGGCCCTCGAAATAAAACGGATTGCGATTCAGATAGTTCGGATTGTCGGCCTGATAGGTAACACCCGGGACATACGGCCCATTGCCTGTCGTAAGATTGGCTGTCGGCGCGTTCTGCGCCATCAGCTGAACCGCCAGGGCGGACACTGCGAACAAAACCGAAACCCAAGGTGCAACTTTCATTGCTGACCTCCGATTGTGGCCGTCGTGTCCGACGACGCCAGATTCATGTTGGTTTTCAGTAACGTGTCCATGGTCTGTTCGGTCAACAATTGTTTATCCCCCCCAGGCCCGTTCGGACCCGTGGTTTTGGCAAGATATCTCATGAAAACGGGGGGGAAGTGCTCGTCGTTAATCTGTGCGTGAATGTGAAGGGGCGCCTTCAGCGTCACTCCCAGCTCGTTCAACTCCTCTTGCGTCGGCATGACGATCTGGTAACGGAATTGGCGCGGAACGAGCGGCTGCAGCGAACGATAGTTGTCTACGGTATTGGCGGTCGCCGCATTGAAAGTCTCCTCATAATGTGGAGTGGTCGGCACGATCGGGTTGCCGTTGGCGTCATTTCTCCCGAGCGGCGTCCCTGGAGCATAAATGACCGTCAATTCGTTACGGAACAGAACCAGGCCGTTTTCCGCGCCCGCATATACCCGATCATCCGGGCCATTATCCGGGCCGAGTTCAAAGACCAGGTTGTTCGAACCGTTGGTAGCGGCGCCGGTGACATAACTCCCGGCCGGAACCTGCTGGCCGCCATCCACCACCACATGGAGGTGCTCGTTGTCTTCGTCGTCGAGATTGCCATCGGGTTTCGCTTCGCCCGTATCGGGATGCGGTTTATCGATCCGATATCCCGATTGGTAAAGGACAAAGCCATTATCATCCGTCACCGACATCTGAATGTACGCCGTGCGTTCCTGTGAGAAGCCCGACGGGAAACGGTGGCCGGAAAGACCGACGGCATCCAGGCGAACGGTGAACACCTGGCCAAGGACAGCCTGCGCGTCGGATTGTCCGGCATCGATGCGCGCGGCGTTTTCGAGAAGGGTTTGACGCCTGTCGGCTAAGGCCTTGGGAATACCGTATCCGTCCACACCGGTCACGTAAGGATCGGGGTAATCCGGACCGAGCCGGGTCTGCAGGTCGTGGGCGCTGAGGAGTGGAACATCGGTGCCCGCGAAATAATGCGTGACCACCTGGCGTTGGGGCAGCGGGTAGTTTCCATCGGTCGAGACGCCCGGGACGGCAGCATAGTTTTGCGGATAGACGGCAGGGGTTGCGCTTGTAATCAAAAGGGGATGGCCGAGGTCCGCATTGTTAACGGTATAGGTGGAATTGCCGCCAAAAGGAAACAAGGACATATGGCAGTCCTGGCATTGCGTGACTTTGCCAAACGGGTTGTTGATGCTATTGTAGGCGCCCGTTTGCCATTCGGTGCTGAGGTTCTCGAGGCGCAGATACGGCACGCTTGCCGCATGGACGTTGACTTCATTGTTCGCCAGATCGCCCGGACCGCCCCCCGGGAGCCGGACATCGTGGCAGGTATTGCAGAACGCACCGCTCTTCAGATAGGAGATCTTGTTCGGATCGTTACTGACAGTGTGGAAATTGCCTTTCGGGGCTACCGGGAACAAGAAAGGGCCAACCTTCTCTTCCGACTGATTAAGGATCAGGCTGGTGTTGGCGAAACCGTCGCCTTTGAAACTGCGGGTGAGATCCGGACCGCCTTCGTTGTGGCAGAAGTCGCAGCTGATGCCTGCTGCGCCGGGCGAAGGCAAGGAATTGGCCGGCGGAAGTCCGCCGATTGTATCCGGGAGAACCTGGTGGCCCGATGAATCGACGAGATGGTAATCGCGCAAGGGCCGCAGAAGATCAGGACGGAACGCGTTGCCCGTTTGCTGCAATTCAGGAACTTCGCGCAAAGCCGGATTGTCCGCTCGCCTTTCGAAATTGGCGTTGTGGCATGTGTAGCAAAACCCCGCCCGCATCTGCTGCAGGTTGGCAATCGGGGACGACGTAAACATGTTCGTGTTGAATGGCTGGCCATTCGGCAGCGTCTTGTTGCTATCGGCATAGACAGGCCGCAATACCCCGCCCGTGATGAGGTTTCCCGCCGTTTCAAGAGCGTTGAACAGTGGGCTTACATTTCTATAGCCCGACTTGACCGAACTCCGAAGCTCGTCGTACTGCCGCTGATGGCACGGCAGACAGTTCTCCGCAGGCTGGATGTCCTGGGACTTGAAAGGGACAGTGGTCGGGTTTCCGGTAGGCGTCTGCGCGAGCAACCCTCCGACGGCAAAGAACTGGATGGCAAGAATTCCAATTAACGTTCTCACCAGTGACATTACCTCCCAAAGCAACAGTTACCAGGCAGCGTCATGCTTTTCTGCATCTGGGTCGGCGAATTCTACCAGATAGGCATCAACACTTTGAACAGTGAAACTGAGCTTGACAGCATCAGCAGCAATGTCGAAGACTGTGGCGCATGCGCCTACGAGTGTTGTCGATTCTTGGACTGCTGACGGCGATCCCAGCATATGCGCAAGATACGCAGTTTCAGCAAGACCCCGTTGAACACCTGACCTCCACCATCCTGACCATTCTGATTGCCACCGGAATAGCGTTGATCCTCTACAGCCTGATCCGCTACCGCGGGCGCGTCGCGGGTCCCCTCTCCCTGGGTCTTCTGATCCTTGGCCTTGGAGTGTTCCCTGTAGTGACGGGCATGGTCGGGACCGTACTGGTGTTTGAAAGGGCGGAACATGTCGAGTTTTGCGCCTCATGCCATTTGACAATGCAGCCCTATGTCGATGACCTGCGGAATCCCCAGAGCACGAGCCTCGCGGCCCTCCACTATAAGAATCAATACATATCGACGAATCAGTGCTATCAGTGTCATACGTCTTACGGAATGCACGGGACAGTCGAAGCAAAAATGTCCGGAATGATTGACACATTCAAGTACTACACGCGAACCTACAAGTTGCCTGTGAAAATGCGTGAGCCGTATAAGAATGATGATTGTTTGAAATGCCACGCAACATCGCAGAAGTGGCTCGCGCTTCACGGCGACTTCAAGGAGGTTCTTTTTAAAGGCGACATGAAGTGCATGGAGTGTCACGGAGACGAACATCCTGCACATACATTTGAAAGGCAGCAGGCCAAGCTTGAAAAAAAGTAATTTACTCAAAAGGACAGCGGAAGGGTCCACCGGCCTCCTGATTTTCGTTCAATTGCTGGTGTTGGCGGCTCTGTGTCTGGGTCTGCAGTTCATCGTGCGCACAACGGGCGGCAGTCTGTTTCTCGCGGCGTCTCTGGCGCCGGTGCTGAGCACGGTGGCGATAGTCCTCGGCGGCGGGATTCTGCTGTACAGGTTTACGCGGAGCCACAGCCTGTTCAATACTGAAGAGTTTGAACCGGGGGAAATCGTTTTTCGGATGGGCGACAGTTCAGAATGCGCGTATTTTATCAAGTCCGGCGAGGTCGAGATTGTTCGTGAAGAGGGCCGCGGCGAAGTCGTGCTTGCAACCTTGTCCGAGGGTGAATATTTTGGTGAAATGGCCCTCTTATCGGATGCGCCGCGCAACGCCACCGTCCGGGCTCGTACGCGAACCGTCGCCGAAGTGATTGGAAAACAGAATTTTCTTGCAATGGTAGGCGCCGTCCGCGGCGCGCGCGATGAAGTGATGAAGACCGTGGAAACTCGAAAGGGCCGCGGCGCTTCATGAGAATTCAGAAAGACCGTTTAACAGCATCTTCCGAAAGGAGTTTCATGAGAACACTGGGTTTTGCATTTTTGCTTTCGCTCCTCGTAGTCATCGTTATCTCCGCTCCTGTCTTCGCGCAGGACGCGGCCGCGGGAAAAGCGGTTTATGCGAAAAAATGCCAAGCGTGCCACGCCGCCGACGGTAACGGCAACCCGGCGATGGCGACGGCGCTGAAGGTCGAATTCAAGCCGCTTTCGTCCGACGAAGTCCAGAAGATGAGTGATGCCGATTTGAAAAAAGTCGTGATGAACGGCATGGGGAAAATGAAACCCGTGACCGGGCTCATGCCTGCGGATGTCGACAGTATTGTCGCTTATCTCCGCACGTTGAAGAAAAAATAGCTTGTTCAACTGAGGAGGATTAGCCACAAAAAGCACAAAAGGGTGGATCGCCTTTTGTGCTTTTTGTGCCTTTTGTGGCTAACCTCTTTGTTGAACCTGGGACTTTGACACGGAGGTGTTGTACCCATGGCCGGCAAAATCGATCAGGTTTGCATCAATACGATTCGTACATTGTCGATGGACGCCGTACAACAGGCGAATTCGGGCCATCCCGGAACGGCTATGGCGATGGCGCCCGTCGTCTATTCGCTATGGAACGAGTTCCTCCGATTTGACCCCGGCGATCCGATCTGGCCCAACCGGGACAGATTTGTTCTTTCGATTGGCCACGCATCGATGTTGTTGTATTCGATCCTGCACCTGACAGGGGTAAAAGCCGTCAATCCCGAGTATGAAAGCCTGGGACAATTGTCCGTTCCCCTCGACGACATCAAGCGATTTCGCCAGCTCGACAGCAAGTGCCCCGGGCATCCGGAGTACCGCTGGACCTCGGGAGTCGAGACAACCGCCGGACCACTCGGCCAGGGCGTGGCGACGAGCGCCGGTATGGCCATCGCCGGACGTTGGATGGCCACCTACTTCAATCGCCCCGGGTTCGAAATGATCGACTACAACGTTTATGCCCTGTGTGGCGATGGCTGCATGATGGAAGGCGTCAGCCAGGAGGCGGCATCGCTGGCGGGCCACCTCAAACTCTCAAACCTCTGCTGGATATACGACAACAACAAGATCACCATCGAAGGCCATACCGATTGGGCGTTCAGTGACGATGTCGCCACAAGGTTTATCAGCTATGGATGGAATGTTCTTCGCGTCGGCGACGCCAATGATCTGGAAATGCTGGCTCGCGCCTTCAATACGTTCCACGCGACGAAGGACCGGCCCACCCTCATTATCGTCGACAGTCATATTGCTTACGGCGCGCCCAATAAACAGGACACCAGCGCGGCGCACGGTGAACCCCTGGGCGAAGAAGAGATCCGGCTCACCAAGCGTAATTACGGCTGGCCTGAAGATGCAAAGTTTCTGGTTCCGGACGGCGTCTACGATCACTTTCAGGAAAGGATCGGTCGGCGCGGGCGCGAGTTGCGTAACGCCTGGATGGCAAAATTCGACGAGTACAAAAAAGAATATCCTCAGCTTGCGGAACACCTTTTCAAGATGCAACACAGGCAACTGCCGGAAGGTTGGGACAAGGACCTCCCGGTCTTTCCCGCGGATGCCAAGGGTCTTGCGGGCCGTGATGCATCCAACAAAGTGCAAAATGCGCTCGCAAAGAACCTGCCGTGGCTGATCGGAGGCTCGGCAGATCTCACGCCATCCACCAAAACACGTTTGAATTTCGACGGCGCCGGCGATTTTACTTCTTCAGGTTCGGCCGGCCGTAACCTTCATTTCGGAATCCGTGAGCACGCGATGGCATCCATCCTGAACGGTTTGTCGCTTTCGAAAGTACGTCCTTTCGGCTCCGGGTTTCTCATCTTCAGTGATTACGCGCGGCCGGCGATCCGCCTGAGCGCCTTAATGGAGCTTCCGGTCATCCATATTTTCACGCATGATTCCATCGGAGTCGGAGAGGATGGCCCGACGCATCAGCCTGTGGAACAACTCGCATCGCTGAGAGCCATTCCCGGCCTCATCACGTTGCGGCCGGCGGATGCCAACGAAGTCGTTGAAGCGTGGCGGCTGATTACCAGGCTGCGGCATAAGCCCGTCGCTCTCATTCTGTCGAGACAGGCCTTGCCGACAATGGATCGCACCCGCTTTGCTGCCGCATCGGGCCTTGCCAGAGGCGCCTACGTGCTTGCTGACGCCGACGATGGAAAGCCGGTGGCCATCATGATGGCCACCGGCAGCGAAGTCTCTTTATGTGTGGCGGCATATGAAAAACTGAGGGCAGAGGGCATCAAGACTCGAGTGGTCAGTATGCCTTCGTGGGAACTGTTTGACGAACAGGATCAGAAATATCAGGACAGCGTCCTGCCGCCCGGAATCAAAGCGCGTGTGGCTGTCGAGCAGGCCAGCACCTTCGGATGGACGAGGTTCGTAGGCGCTTCAGGAACGATCATCGGAATGAATACATTTGGCGCTTCTGCGCCGCTGAAAGAATTACAGCAGAAGTTTGGCTTCACACCTGAGAAAGTTGTCGGCGTGGTACGGGAACAGCTTACGAAAGAGAGTTGAGAACATGGCAAAATCGGAAATCTCCGTAGTCAATTCGCTCAAGGAATTGAAGAAGTATGGCCAGTCAATCTGGTTCGATTATATTCGGCGCAGTCTGATCACAAGCGGTGAGCTGCAGCGCATGATCGATGAAGACGGGTTGGCAGGCGTCACTTCGAATCCGGCCATTTTTGAAAAAGCCATCACCGGAAGCACGGACTACACCGAAGCGCTCCGCGAACTCGAAAAACGTCCCGACATGGATGCGATGGCGCTGTACGAGGCAATTGCGATTCGCGACATCCAGGACGCCACCGATGTCTTGCGGACGGTCTATCAGAGCAGCAACGCCCGGGACGGATATGTCAGTCTCGAAGTGTCGCCGTATCTTGCCCACGACACTCAAGGCACGATCGAAGAGGCGCGCCGGCTGTGGAAAACGGTCGGCCGGGAAAACCTGATGGTTAAAGTGCCGGCGACGGATGAGGGTATCCCGGCGATCGAGCAGCTCATCAGCGAAGGAATCAATGTCAACGTGACACTCCTGTTTGCCCAGGAGATGTATGAGCGCGTGGCGTGGGCTTACGTCTCAGGAATCGAGAAATTTGTGGCTCGGGGCGGCAACCCCGGCAAAATCGCAAGCGTCGCCAGCTTTTTCATCAGCCGCATCGACTCCGCCGTGGATGCCATCGCGACAGCCCGGCTCAAGACCGCGGAATCGGGTGTCGAGCGCGCCCTGCTGCGTAGCATCATGGGAAAAGTGGCGATTGCCAACGCCAAGCTCACCTACCAGCGCTACAAGGAAATTTTTTCCGGCCCGCGCTGGCAGAAGCTCGCTGCCGCAGGCGCACAGACCCAACGCGTTTTGTGGGCGAGCACGGGAACGAAGAATCCGAATTATTCCGATGTTCTGTATGTGGAAGAACTGGTCGGCGCCGACACCGTAAACACCGTTCCGCCGTCGACCTTCGATGCGTTTCGTGACCACGGCCGCCCGCGCGCCAGCCTGACCGAAGATATCGAAGCGGCTCACGACACGATGGAGACACTGGAGAAGCTCGGAATCTCCATGAAACAGGTAACCGGCGATCTCGTCGTCCAGGCGGTCAAACTGTTCGTCGAACCTTTCGACAAACTGCTCAGCACGGTCGACCGCAAATGCAAATTCGTGCCGGCCGGCGAGTTGGCCCCGCAAACCTATAATGTCTCGGCCGACGCCGCCAAAGCGATCGAAACATCGCTGGAGGAATGGAAACTCAGCGGCAAGGTGCGCCGCATGTGGGCACGCGACGCCTCGGTCTGGACCCGGTCGGACGAAGGAAAATGGCTCGGCTGGCTTGGCATCACAGAGGATCAGATCGCACATGCCGATCATCTCCGTGATCTTTCGAAGGAAATCCAGGCCGGGCAATTCACTTCCATATTGTTGCTGGGTATGGGTGGCTCCAGCCTGTGCCCGGAAGTTCTCAAAATGACCTTCGGAAAAATCGACGGTTTTCCGGAGTTGCACGTCCTGGATTCGACCGATCCGGCACAAATCCGCGCCATTGAAAAGAAAGTCGATCTTTCGAAAACCCTGTTCATCGTTTCGAGCAAGTCGGGATCGACGCTCGAGCCGAACATCTTCAAGCAGTACTTTTTCGAACGGGCACAGCAAGTGCTCGGCCGTCATCCCGGAGATCGATTCATCGCGGTGACCGATCCCGGATCGAAGATGCAGGAAGTCGCGGAGGGCGATTCGTTCCGGCACGTGTTTTTCGGTGTGCCCAGCATCGGTGGCCGCTATTCCGCATTGTCGGATTTCGGCATGGTGCCTGCTGCCGCAGCCGGCATCGATGCAGCTCGATTTCTGGATCTCGCGGATGAGATGGCGATCGCGTGCTCATCCTGCCCTCCGATCGAAAAAAATCCGGGCGTTGTGCTCGGCACGGTTCTGGGCGCGCTTGCCAAACAAGGCCGCGACAAGGTCACTTTCATTGCATCCCCCGGAATCTCCGACCTGGGCGCGTGGCTGGAACAACTGCTGGCGGAATCGACAGGCAAGGACGGCAAAGGATTGATTCCAGTTGATCGCGAGCCGATCGGACCGCCTGAAGTTTATGGCAACGACCGGGTGTTTGTTTACATACGGCTGTCCTCGGCGCCGGATGCGGAACAGGATCGGGCAGTTGACGTTCTGTCAGCAGCCGGACATCCTCTGGTGCGAATCCAGGTTTCGGATCCCTACCGGCTCGGGCAGGAATTCTTCCGTTGGGAAATTGCGACCGCGGTTGCAGGCTCGATCCTGGGTATCAACGCGTTCAACCAGCCGGACGTCGAGGCCAGTAAGATCGCGACCAAAAAACTGACCTCCGAATTTGAAAAAACCGGATCGCTGCCTGCCGAGCAACCCTTCCTTGAAGAGGACGGCATCAAGCTGTTCGCAGACGAAGCAAATGCTTCATCGTTGCAGTCGGCCGCCGGATCGGATAAATCCCTGACCGCCTGTCTTCGCGCTCACCTGAATACACTCAAAGCCGGGGATTATCTGGCATTGCTGGCTTATGTCGAGATGAACAAAACCCATGAAGACCAGCTTCAAACGATGCGCAAAGCCGTTCGCGACACTCGGCATGTCGCGACGTGTCTGGGTTTTGGCCCGCGTTTTCTGCACTCGACAGGACAGGCGTACAAAGGCGGCCCCAACACCGGCGTTTTTCTTCAGATCACTGCGGATGACGCGGCGGATCTGCCGGTTCCCGGACAAAAATATACCTTCGGAGTGGTCAAATCGGCGCAGGCACGAGGCGATTTCCAGGTGTTGGCGGACAGGAAACGCCGGGCGCTTCGAGTCCATCTGGGCGCGGACGTTGCGGCCGGCCTGGCGAAACTGGCGGGTGCGATCCAGAAAGCTCTGGCGTAACCAACAAGATAAAGGAGCAATTGTCATGCAACT
>DASXLG010000008.1 GCA_036496425.1 Terriglobia bacterium
CAATCGGACGAACATTGGTCAGTCACATGGAAGCACTATTGACTATGTTCCAGCGGCAAATTTGGGGTTTCATTGACATCGGCCCGAAACCGGTATAGCATCGGCGTCGTGTCAGATAAGCACGCAAGCATCAGGATGCGATATTCGGTCATGAGGACTCTCTATGCAGCGTTGATCGCAAGTGTGCTGCTGGCCGGCTCCTTGACGCCAATTGCCACTGCGCAGACTGGCGGACAACCACTGCCTGTCCGACTGTCGGAAGGCGCCGGATCCACGATATTCGGCAATTTCTGTGAGAACTGTCATGGGAACCCCAAAGTCGATAGCGCACCAGCTCCATCTGTCCTCAAGCAGATGACGCCGGAACGAATCTATCTAACCCTCACCCAAGGCGACATGGCGAAGATCGCGCAGGGCTTGACCGATCAGCAGAAGCGGGACATTGCGGAGTGGGTGGGCGGTCGAAAGTTGGGTGCGGCGGAGAGCGGCGACGCAAAGAAAATGAGCAACGTTTGCGCCAGCAACCCGCCGATTCGGGACCTGAACTCGAAACCTTCCTGGAATGGATGGAGCGCGGATCTGTCCAACACCCGGTTCCAACCGGCGAAAGCGGCTGATCTATCGGTAGCGCAAATCTCCAGGCTACGTTTGAAATGGGCTTTCGGTCTGCCCGCCGCAGCCTCTGTTTATGGGCAGCCGACGATAGTGGATGGCAGAGTTTTCGTCAGTTCTGATGCCGGATTCGTTTACGCTCTGGACGCGGAAAGCGGCTGCGTGCACTGGTCGTTTCAGGCGCAAACCGGAGTGCGTAGTGCGATCACGATTGGGAAGATGAAGCCAAGTGGGGGAAGTGGAGCGGAACGCTATGCGGCGTTTTTCGGCGACATCCACGGAAACATCTATTCCGTCGATGCGGCGAACGGCGAATTGTTGTGGAAGCACTTGATCGACCCGCATCCGCTTTCCCGAATCACGGGCGGCACGCGTCTTTACAACGGCCGTTTGTACGTTCCGGTAGCCTCACTCGAAGAGCCCGAATCATCGAGTCCGAACCATCCATGTTGCACGTTCCGCGGAATGGTCGCCGCTCTCAACGCGGACAACGGTGAACAGGTTTGGAAGACGTACACGATCCCGGAAAAAGCCATCGCAAGGAAAACACCGGATGGGAAGAGCTTCCTCGGACCTTCAGGGGCGGGCGTGTGGAGTCCGGTAACCATCGATCCCAAACGGCATGCCATCTATTTCGTCACCGGCAATACATTTTCCGACCCGGACGTCGGAAGATCGGACGCAATCATGGCGCTGGATCTGGATACTGGCAAGATTTTATGGATTCAGCAGGACGAAGCTAAGGACGTCTGGCATACCGGTTGCCCACAGGGGCAAGAGCCTCCAGGTTTCCCACCGAAGACTTTTCGTGCCGGTAGCGCCGGCGCCCCAAGCCCCAGGCGGCCACCGATGCCGGCTACCTATTACTGTCCGGATCCAGAAGGTCCGGATTGGGACTTCTCCGCAGGCGCCATTCTGCTCGATCTGCCGAACGGCCGGAGCCTGCTGGTCGCCGGCCAGAAATCCGGATTGGTCTGGGCACACGATCCCGACAAGAACGGCACCCTGGTTTGGAGATCGGACATATCCCGCGGCCAAATCGTATTTGGCGGAGCAGCGGACGGCGAGAAGGCGTACTTTGCTATGCGCGGAGGCGCCGGAACGATCGCGGGATTGGCCGCGGTGCAGTTGTCCGATGGTGTCGAGAAGTGGTTTACACCGATACCGCCCCAGGAGTCAATGAGCACACATGCCGGCATTACAGCGGGTGTCACGGTCATACCCGGAGCCGTCTTCACGGCCGGCCTGGACGGCATGCTTCGTGCCTTTGCCACATTGGACGGCAGACCACTCTGGCAATACGATACGACTCAGGAAGTCCAAACCGTGAATGGAGTAAAGGCGCGAGGTGGTTCCATCGGCTCGGCAGGGACAACGATCGTGAACGGCATGGTCTACGTCACCTCGGGCTACACCGGATTTCAAGGCGGATCGCCGGGGAACATGTTGCTCGCATTCGCGCCTTAGGGCGGTGAAGGAATCGCTGTTTCGCCGAGCGGGCCCCGATCGAGTCCTTTGCTATCGATGAGATGAAGCGACACGCGAGCGGTCTCCGCAGGGGCCTGAACCGTTTGTTGGAGAGTAACGATCTCGAGCGGGGCCACGTCTTGAACCTTGGCCGCTCCGAGCCGCGCCCCTTGCCGGTCGTAGAAACGCGCCTCGAGTTGGCCCGCCAGGAAGACTCCGAACTCTCCGGCAAGAGCCAGACCGGTGGGGCTGCCGACCGCAGTCAGCGGTCGTCCGATCGTGCCCGCATACGTCACGTTCACCAATTCACTGCCCATGCGCGCCGGCAGCCATTGCGTATCCATCGCATACGATTCGCCCGGATCGAGGCGGATCAGCGGACTGTTCACTTCCGCTTCCATATAGTGGATCGCCGCGTGCGCAGGGTCAGGTAGACGCGCGGGATCGGCCGGCGGCTGTGGACCACGGCGTCCCGTTCCGGTCGTATAGACGATCACGGTGGCTTTACCCGGATACTCGGCGCCACGCACATAGCGGAAGCGCTCTACCATGGCGAATCGGGTGGAGCCGTCCACCACCGCGAGCCATTCGCCCGGGCTGTCGATCCACACCTCTCCGCCCGCCTGGCTCGAATGCACCGCGAAAAGGCCGTCGCGAATGGAATAGCCGGCGCTCGACGCCATTCCGGTGCGCACGTGATAGGAGTTCAGGTACGCGCTTTGCGAATTCACCGGCGTGAAGGCCCAGAAATCCGGATTCGGCTGAGCCGGATTCGAAGCGTCGGCAGTGTTGTATTGCGATACGGACTGCTCGGACCATTCCTGCGGATAGCCGCTCGTGTTCTTCATCACCGCATGAAAAGAAATCGCCGGCGACCCGGCTCCGATGCTGATATCGCGCATGTACTGTTGACAATGAACGGATCGGACGGCCCCGTAAGCCGCACCGAGCACGTCTCGCCTTTTGATAAAACTTGTGCGGTAAACACACCCGAATCCAACGCCGCACCTTCCGCTCCCGGCCAATGCTGTTCGTCGCCGGAGCCCTCGGGCATGGGCCAGATCTTGTCGCCGCCATAATTGAACCAGCGCTTTTGCGCGGCGGATACTTCGGGCGAAAAAGATTGACCCTTGAGCTGCTGATTCACAAACAGGTAGTCGTGATCGCCAAAGGTCACTTGCATCAGGCATCCGCCAAGCTGCGGAACGATCGTCAGTTTCACCCAGGCATTGGCCAAGCGGATGGCTTTCCAGCCCAGGTAGTCGATATTATCCACCTGGCATGCTTCCGGAGCGGCCAGAGCCGGAAGAGCGAATGCCAGGAGTGAGACTAGATTACGAAGTCGCAAAGGCGTTGGAACCCCTGATGATACCGCCGAACCGGCCGATTCGAGGACGATTCGGAATGACGTGGAGATTACGATTTAGCAATTGAGCGTTCAGAAGAGTTTCCCGGTATAAACTCCTAGGTGACCGTCCGCGATGCTGGGCATTCCTACTTTTACAATCTGCGCTGCCCTGCTGATGCAGGTTGATGGCAGAACGGATTATCTGGCGCGCTGCGTGGGTTGCCACGGCGCCGACGGAACGGGTGGCGGCCACGGGCCGGCGATTGTGGATGTCCCACGGCCTCGCGCGATTTCGAAAGCTGCTGTACTCGAGCTCATCCGCAACGGCATTCTGGATCGCGGCATGCCGGCCTTCCAAATCTCCGACGAAGAAGCGAGCGCCATCGCCGATTACGTCATGTTTTTAAAAAGCCCGCCGAAGACGCCCGCACTTGTCGCGTCTTCAGGGAATGCCGCCGCCGGTGAACGGTTCTTCCATAAGAACAGTTGCGGCGGTTGCCACATGCTGCGAGGCAGTGGCGGTGTGCTCGGGCCGGACCTTTCGAATGTGGGCCGCGAACGGACGCTCGCGCAAATCGAACAGGCGCTGCGCGATCCTGGCGCTACCGGGCAATCCAGCGGCCGCGGAAGAAGACGTGGCGGGCCCTCTTACCCCGCAGTCACCGTACACCTTCGCGATGGCCGCACCATCCAAGGCATTGCGAAGAACGAGAGCAACTTCGATTTGCAATTGCTTGGCGCGGACGAAAAGCTGTATCTGCTGTCCAAGGACCAAATCTCAGAGATCCTTCACGACAAGTCGCTGATGCCGAAAGTAGAAGCGACATCGGATGAGATACGCGATTTGATCGCTTATCTGAATGCCGCCACAGCGGCAGGCGCTTCTAAATTAGGCGCGGGCGTTTCGTTCGCGGAGGTTGCGCATCCGAAGCGCGGCACTTGGCCGACATACGACGGAAACCAGAGCGGCAATCGCTTCAGCCCGCTCGACCAGATC
>DASXLG010000009.1 GCA_036496425.1 Terriglobia bacterium
GGCGCAAAAAAAGCTTATTGATGCGCCCATCTGCGTAATCCGCGTCATCTGCGGCTAAACAACTTTGACCGGAGCCGCCGGCTGCTTGCGTCCGCTCTTGCAATCCCATCGCTGCTGTCCTAACATGCCCGGCCCATGGGCGCCAGACTTAGAGCGATTTCAGGACCGCTGGAAGGACACGAGTTTCCATTCCTGGACAAAGAAACAACCGTCGGCAGAGGTGCGGAGAACGACATCGTACTGAAGGATCCCACGACCTCCAAGGCGCATTTTGCGTTCCGGCGCGAGGCCGGCAGGCTTCTCTTCCGCTACCTCGATACGCGGAACGGCATCCGGGTCGACGGCGAGTATTGCCTCAGCGGAGAATTTCACGAGGGCAGCCGGGTCGAATGCGGCATCACGATTTTTGTCGTCCTGGTTCAAGATCAAGTGCCGAAGAAACTTCTTACCTTGATGGAGGGCGAAATCTCGAAAAACCAGGACGGGGAAACACTGCGGGTGGATTACTCCTCGATCGATGACCTCACGTCGTATTACCGCGGCGGTCTGCAGGCATCGCTCCAGACCGGCCCCTGTTTGAAGGCCATTCAAGATCCGTACGAGCTGCTATCGCATCTGCTCGTTTCGATTCTCCGCATCATTCCCGCCAGGCGCGGAGCGGTCCTCATCAACGGCAGGCACATCGGTCCCGAGCCGCCCGATTTCGTTCTTCAGGTCTATCGCGAATACGATTCCGGCATCACGGAGCGGTTTCCTTTCAATACGCGGCTCGTGGCCGAAGTTCAAGCAACACGCGAATCGCGCATGCCGAAGACGATCGTTCCTCCTGCCATTTGCGTTCCTTTGTTGGATGGGGACCTGATCAAGGGCGTCCTTTATCTGGAAGGTGTCCGGGGCGCCAGCGCCTTCGAGCCGGAACATCTGCAATGGGCGGAGAAACTGGCGGATACCCTGGTCACGGGGCTCCGCGTGTCCCGGCAGGTCGAAACGATTCGTCATGAAAGGGATGTGCTGAAAGCAGCACAGGAGTCCGGCCCCGAACTCATCGGAGAAAGCGAGGCCATCCAGACGGTTTCCGAACGGATCGAGGTTGCGGCGGCTTCCGATATCCCGGTTCTGATCTCGGGCGAGACAGGGACCGGCAAGGAAGTCGTTGCCCGCCGCATTCATGCGAAGAGCGGCCGCGCCGGTGAACCCTTTGTCGCCGTCAACTGCCCGGCCATCCCCGAGCCCCTCTTCGAGAGCGAGTTCTACGGGCACGTCAAAGGTTCTTTCACCGGCGCGACGGACTCCCAGGACGGTAAGTTCAAGCTGGCGGACGGCGGGACCCTTCTGCTGGACGAGATCGGCGAACTCAAGATGGAGATGCAACCGAAACTGCTCCGCGTCCTGCAGGAGTTCGAATTCTCGCCGGTCGGCGCGAAACGAATCGTGAAAGTCGATGTCCGTGTGATCGCCGCCACGAATGTGGATCTGCTGGAGGCGATCCGCAATTACAGGTTTCGCAGTGATCTGTACGAGCGGCTGAAAGACATCATCATCGTCGTCCCGCCTTTGCGCGAGCGCCGCGACGACATCCCGCTGCTGCTCGATTATTTTCTGGGCCGCTTCGGGAACAGTCTGGGCGTTACGGGGATCGCGCCGGATGCGCTGAAAGCGGTACTGGCTTATGACTGGCCGGGCAACGTTCGCGACCTTCGCGGCATGGTCCGGTCCGGGGCCGCATTTGCGAAAGCCGGCGGATCGACGGTCATCCGGCTGAAGGATTTGCCGCCCGCGCTGCTGGAGCCCCGGCGGGCAGCTGCCGCAGCCGCAGCGCCTGCACCACCTGGCGTCCAGAAAAGCGCCCGCGAGATCGCGCTGGAAATTGCAAGGGCCGAAGTCGCGAGGGTCTACGCCGAAACGCGCAATAAAGCGGAAACGGCCAGACGCACGGGGTACAGCGAACGTTATGTGTACCGCCTTCTGGATGGTGGGAATAAGGAACGATAGCGGCGTCCCTGAAAAGACAAGGTTGTTGACGGACGGCAACTCCCATTCCCCTCCTTTCAAAGGAGGGGAACCCGAACGATCCAATCGTTAGGCCGCGCGAGGGCGGGGTGGTTTCGAATGAACCGCGCAGCGCACCTTATTTGTTGATGGAGTTTACTAACCGCCCCGTCTGCGCGAGCTAAGGAACGGGACCGTTTACTGATGGCGCAGCCACCCCGCCTTGCAAAGGCGGGGAATGTCGTCCCCGACGAGGTTTTGCTCGTACTACCCGATCATTGACACCTTTACCCGACGCCATATAATGCCTCCACCCGATATGGAAAGATACAAACTGGAACGCGAACTTGGCCGCGGAAGCACCGGCGCCGTCCATAAAGCCAAAGATACGCTCACACTTCAAACCGTTGCGGTGAAGGTGTTCCACGATTTCCCCGGCGTTCCGGTGCGCGAGCTGTCCATTGCATACCGGGTCACGCATCCGTACGTGTGCCGTATTTACACCTACCAGGAAGAGGACGGGATCAAATTCCTGGTTATGGAGTACATCGACGGGTGCACTCTCGCCGACCGCCTGCGGGAAGGGCCGCTTTCCTGGAACGTGGCGCACGCTATAGCCGGCGAACTCCTCGATGGCCTCGAAGCCATCCATAAGATGGGTTCCATGCACCTGGACCTGAAACCTGCAAACATCATGCTCACGCGCGACGGCCACGTGAAAATCCTCGATTTCGGGCAGGCCCGCCCGATAGCCTCCGAGGATTTCGAAACAGGAAAAGCGCCAGGAGGCACGCCTTCACATCGTGCTCCCGAGCAGGCTAGCGGCGCGCCATGCGATGCCCGCGCCGATCTCTTCAACTTCGGACTCGTTCTCGGCGAGATGTTGTCCGGCGAACACCCCAGGCCTCCCGCTCCGCTCGAACTTCCGGCCGGCGTTCCCGGCGATGTGAGATCCGCGATCGAACGCTGCCTCGAAGTCGATCGCAAAAACCGCTTCAACTCCGCCGCCGAATGCCGCAGCGCGTTAGGCCTCGCTTTGCCGCAGCTGCAACCATCCCGAGGCCACACCGCGCTTCTGACAGCGTCCGCCACTGCATTGATCCTGCTCGGCCTCTACTTCTTTTCCTCTGTAGGCGCGGTCTATGACCGCCCTTTTCATCGCGAAAAACCTCCCCTACAGAAGCAGGCTGCGAAAACGATCCGCCGCGTTGCGGTCCTCGGCTTCCACAACCTCGGCGGCGATGCCTCTCTCGAACCCTATACCGCCGGTATTTCGGAAACCGTCGCGACCGAGCTCGCACAGATCACCGGCCTCACCGTCGTCGACCGCGGCCAGGTCCTCGTCACTGTCCATGACATGAAGGTCCCGGAATTCGATCTGATTTCCGCCGCCGATGCCCGCGAGATCGGCAAAGCAATGGGCGTCGACGCCCTGATTACCGGAACTCTACAGAAGACCGGAACGGACGTGAGGCTCATCGGCCGCATCGTCGATCCTGCAACCGGCGGCCTGTTGCGTTCTCCGGCAACTGTCGACGGCGCATTCCAGGACCTCTTCAAACTTCAGGGCGCTCTCGCCAGACAGCTGGCCGCGCTCCTTCACGGTACGGGCGCCGAGCGATCTCAGAACGCGCCTCCCGACGGTCACAGCATCGAAGCATTTCAGGCCTTCTCGAGCGGCGTTTACTATTTTGAGAAGGATCTTGCCGCCGATGCCCTGAAGGCCTTTGACCGGACGCTCTCGATCGATCCGCAATATCCGGGGGCGAACCACTACCGCGGCCTCGCGCTCCTGAAGATGAACCGCCTCGACGATGCGGCCGACGCTTTCAAGCGGGCGCTTCCGCAATCCGAATCCGACCAGACCGTCACCTGGAGCTGGGATCCGATGTATTCGAACCCTGTCCACGGCATCATCCGGGCGAACGACACCGCGTCGAACCATTCGCAACGCGATAAGTTTGCGCCACGCCGGCCAACATCACTTCAGCGCGCCGCCTGGGGAGAACGCAACCGAAAGACAACCGTCCTTCAATTCATGGATCTGGTAAAACGCGCCGGCGCCCGTGTGGCAGTCGCGGATGAAAACATCCTTCTGAATACGGCAGCCTTCGGCAACGACAGCCTGACGATCGTGCCCGCGATCGACGCGAAGGCTCCTGCCGCTCCACAGAAGATCGGTTTATATGCGTTTTCGAACGACGGCAGCCTGGTCTGGCATACCGAACTCGGCGGCTTCGGTGACGACGTGCCGCGGTATGCGCCGATCGGCGGCGCGGTCTACGTCTATTCCCCGGCCTTGCGGCGCTTTGACCTGCTGGACGGCCGTACGGGCGGCCGTTTGTGGAGCCGGGAGAATCTCGCCATGGACGGCGTCGAGGCGCCGTGGACAGCGGCCACGAAAGCGTACGGCGACATTTTCATCTTCCGGTCGGAGGGCACGTATCACGCGATCCGGAAGTCCGACGGAACCGACGCCTGGACCGTGCGGGTTCAATCGCAGAAACCATCGGAATTGCTGACGGACAAAGGTCTGGTGGTCTTTGAGCCCGAGCGCCGGATCTTCATTGTCGATCTCGAAACCGGCAGGACCGCGGGCGAAATCGCCATGGCGCAATTCGCCGACGCCTTGCGGACGTCCGTGGGACCGAAGTACCTGGTCAGCGCGATGGTCCAGGGCAACATCCTTTATATGATGCCGGAAAACCTCGACTTCTGCGCGATCGACCTGGCTACGGCTCGCATTCTGTGGCGCGCGCCTTTGAAAAGGAACGTGCAGCACATTCGCATTCTCGGCGGCCGCCTTTACCTGGGAACCGCGCAAGGCGATATCGTGGTTCTCGATGCTGCATCGGGCGCAGTGATCCATACGATCCCGGTGGCCGGCAAGGGCGTGCTGCTCGATCATGTCGGCGATGACGGGCTGATCGTGCGGTCCGGGAAGACGCTCTATAGCTTCACGCTGGACGGAATCAAAAAGTGGGAATACCCCGGCGTCGACATGGGGCCCGCTGTAACGTTCGTGGACCGCGCCGCGGTTTTTTACAGGTCGCCGCCGCAGATTTCCGCGGTCGATACGGAAACCGGAGAACAGCTCTGGCAATACCAGAGCGCCGGAACGCCCTCGGTCCTGGCCGAAGCCGGACGGCTGTTCGTTCTCGATGACACGGGCGTGAAGCAGTACCGGACATCGGGGCCCTCACACGCCGTGGCCGAGATGACCACGCTGACCGAGTTGGCCCGGACGTATCTCGCCAAGCACGACTTGAATCAGGCGCGCGTGTTCGCGGCGAACGCGTCGGTGCTCGACCCCGATTACCCGCCGCTGGTGCTGCTGCAGGCTCGGCTCTCACAGGCAGCGGGCAATACCGTAGCGAGTGGACAGCAACTCGCACGCTACGCAGACCTCGTCGGCCTCGACTCGAAGGAGGGCCGGCGCACGATCGACGACCTGAAACAGAATCACGGATTGTTATGGGTCTCCAGGATCGGGACGGATGTGGCCGGCGATCCGGTTTTGATCGGCAACCGGCTGGTGAGCGTCGGCCGGAAGTCCGCGCAGGACGCAGAGGGCGTCCCGCTGGATCGCGCAATCGTGGCGCTGGATCCTGAAACCGGCGCCATCGCGTGGCGGTTCGCCACCGAACGCTTCACCGCGTCAATCGCCGTCAATGGACCGCGGCCTTATTTATATTATGCCGAGGGGAGTCAGGCCGACCTGAACAGCGTCTTTCTGTACCGCGTCGACGCGCAGAGCGGCGAGCGCAAACAGATCGCAGCGTGGAAAGGGAAGCAGCGCATCGATCAGGCCTGGATTGCTTTTTCCTCCGGCCGCCTCTTCGTTGCCAGCGTGGTGCCGGATATCAACACCCACTCCGTTCAGGTCTTCGTCGATGCCTTCGACGCAGCGTCCGGCGCGCACGCCTGGACTCACAACCAGACTCTGAAAATCGGCGCTCTCGACGCCGGCGAACCCATCCGCGCGTTTGTTGCAAGCGGCAACGCTGTCGCTTACACCGTCGGGCAGCAAACCTACCCGCTCCGCGTTGCGGATGGCTCGCTCCAGCCGGCTGCCGCGCCGGCTTCTTTAACCAGACCAACCACTCGCCAGCCGGAGCTCCTCTGGCCGGCTTCAACGACGTTAATCGATGGCCGCCGGCTCTTCGCCTTCACGCCGCAGGGCCACGCTTTCGCTTTAAAACTGAAGTGAATCATTAAGAAGGAATCAGGCTTTGGCGAAAGTGCCCATCAAGTGGTCGAGATCTTCGGGGGCCACAGGCTTGGTGAGGTGATGATCCATGCCGGCGGCTTTGGACCGCTGACGGTCCTCGTCCTTACCGTAACCTGTGACAGCGATGATTTTGGTCTGGGCGAATTGAGGATCGGCACGCAGGATCTCAGCCACTTCGTAGCCGTCACGGCCGGGAAGCCCGATATCGAGCAGGATGACATCCGGCTTATCGCGCCTGGCGGCTTCGACTGCTTCGAACCCATCGTGCGCGACCTGCACTTGATGGCCCTGCAGTTCCAACATGACGCCGACGCACTCGGCCGCATCGACATTGTCATCGACAACCAGGACGTGACGGGAACTGCGTTGGGATTCCCCCGGTATCGGCGGACTCTCCGCGTCTGAAGGGCTGTGAAGCGCGGGAATACGCACCACGAACTCGCTTCCTCTCCCGAGGCCGGCGCTTGACGCCGTGACGGTTCCTCCATGGAGCTCGGCCAGACGCTTGACCAGCGTCAAGCCGATTCCAAGTCCGCCCTGGGAGCGCGCCAGCGAGCGTTGGCCCTGGACAAAGAGATCGAAAATCTGCGGCAGCAGCTCCGGTTCGATACCCGCGCCGGAGTCCCGAACGCGAATGACCGCGTCATCCTTTTCCCGGCCGGCCTCGATCCAGATCCGTCCGGCTTTTTCCGTGTACTTCGCCGCATTGATCAACAGATTGCCGATCGCTTGCGAAAGGCGCACGGCATCGGCTTCGATAACGACGCGCCCGGCCGGAAACGTCACGCTTATCTGATGGCCCCGGGCATCGATTGCGGGTTGCGCCGTTTCAATCGCATGCTTCACCACATCCACAAGATCGACCGGCTGCTTTCGCAATTCGATCCGGCCGTGCATGATCCGGGAGATATCGAGAAGCTCGTCGACCAGCCGCACCAGGTGCTCCATTTGCCGCTTGATCACTTCCTTCGCATGACGCGCGTGTTCTTCATCGACCTGCGGCATTTCCAGAATATGGAGCGCGGTACGGATGGGCGCCAGGGGATTTCGCAATTCATGTGAAAGCATTGCGAGAAATTCGTCTTTCCGGCGTAGAGCCTCTTCGGTCCGCTTGCGCTCGATCGAATAGCGAATCGAGCGCTCGAGCAAAGCCGCGTTGATCTGGCCCTTGACGAGATAATCGATCGCGCCGCTGCGCATGGCTTCCAGATCGATTTCGCGGCCCTCCTGACCGGTCAACATGATCATCGGAACAGGGCCGGCTGAATATCGCTTGACGAGTTCCAGGCCGTCATCAGGCCCCAGGTTGTGATCGACGAGATAGACGGCGTGCTGCGCTCCTTCGATTGCGTCCACGGCCTCGGCATAAGACGAGACCCAGTCGAGACGGAATTTCGTGTCCTTGCTCTCCGAGAGCAAGGATCGAGTCAGGACATAGTCATCCTCGTCGTCCTCGATCAATAAGACACGTATAACCGGCTCCATGGCAGTCAGGCGATCCGTTTCCGCCCATTCGGCAATTCCACAATCTCCAGCCAATACCTGCCCAGACCCGTGACAACATCGACCAGGGCGTCGAACGTCACAGGCTTCGTGATGTAGGAATTCGCGTGCAGCAGATAGCTCTTGTTGATGTCTTCCTCTTCTTTGGATGTCGTGAGCACGATCACCGGAATATCCGTCAGCCTGGCATCGCCTTTGATTTCCGCCAAAGCTTCGCGGCCGTCCTTCTTCGGCATGTTCAAGTCGAGCAGGATGAACCCGGGCCGGGGAGCCATTGAGGGGTCGGCATATTTCCCCCTTTGGTGGAGATAGTCCATCAATTCCACTCCATCCACGACAAACCGGAGATCGTTGGCGAGGCGGCTTGCTTCGAATGCGTCGCGGGTCATTTCGCGGTCGTCCGCGTCATCGTCGGCCATCAGAATCACGAGCGATTTATGGCTTGGCATCTTGTCCTCCAGGTCGGATCGGGAGCTTTACAGTAAATGTCGCGCCCGCCCCGGGCGCGCTTCGGCCAGTGATCGAACCTCCATGACGCTCAACGATCTTCCTGCAAATCGCGAGGCCCATGCCCGTGCCTTCATACTCCTGGCGGCCATGGAGGCGTTGAAAAATCTCAAAAATCCGGTCGAGATAGATCTCTTCAAAGCCTATCCCGTTGTCGCTGACGGCAATCTCAAAACATCCTCCGCTGCGCCTGCCGGCGAGGGTTACGACTGGAGGCTCGCCGGGTTTGCGGAATTTCAAGGCGTTTCCAATCAGATTCTGGAGCAGTTGCCGCATCTGTAATGGATCGGCCGTCACCGTCGGCAGCGGACCCACAACCACGCGGCCTCCCGCTTGCGAAATACGAACCTCCAGATCCGAAATCACTTCCTGTGCAATGGTCGTGAGATCGACGGGCACGAAGGACTGGCCTTTGGTGTGGACTCGAGAGAACGTCAACAAGTCATTGATGAGGGAACGCATACGGACTGCGGCGTCCAGCATGCGATCCAGGTAATCCTTCGCCTGTTCATCGATGGCTTTGGAGGTTCGGGCCTGCAAGCGGTCGCCGAACGCTTGAATTTTACGCAAAGGTTCCTGCAGGTCGTGCGCGGCAACCGATGCGAACTGTTCCAATTCGCGATTACTCTGTCTCAAATCCTCTTCGGCGTGTTTTCGCTCCGTGAGATCGCGCGTGATTTTCCAGAATCCCTTAAGGACTCCAAACTCGTCACGGAAACTGGTGATAACCACATTCGCCCAGAATGGCGACCCGTCTTTGCGGAGGCGCCAACCTTCGTCTTCGAATCTTCCCTCGGATCGCGCCTTTTCCAGTTCGTGCTGTGGCCATCCTTTCTCGATCGCCTCCTCGGGATAGAACAGCGAAAAATGCTTTCCGATGATTTCTGCTTCCGTGTAGCCTTTGATCTTTTCCGCCCCAGGATTCCAGCCCCGGACGTACCCATCGGGATCCAGCAGGATAAATGCGTAATCGGTGACGCTCGTGACAAGATGCCGAAATCGTTCCTCGCTTTCACGCAACGCGAGTTCCATCTCGCGGCGTGAGGTTAAGTCGCGAGTGATTTTCAGGAATCCGGCCAGGTTACCGGCGTTGTCCTTCCAAGGGGTGGTGATCACGTTCGCCCAGAAGAGCGAACCGTCTTTACGAACACGCCATCCCTCATCTTCGAACCGGCCTTCGCTGGCTGCCGTCTTCAGCTCGAATTCAGGCCATTTCCTCTCGATAGCTTCCTTGGGATAAAAAACCGAAAAATGCTTTCCGATGATTTCGCCGGCGCTATAGCCCTTGATCCGCTCCGCGCCCACATTCCAACTATCGATGATGCCCTCCGGCGTCAGCAGAATGATGGCGCAGTCCTGCACCCCTGCCACCATGCTCATGAATTGTTCGTGTTGCTGAGTTGGCTGACGGATAGCCATTACCTACAAGTATAGGACTTTGGCGCAATTGAAAGTAGGACTAGGCGCTCAGGCCAGCCGGCCTTGTTATTTCCGATACAGCGTAACGGCGCCGCCCGCCGGCCCTAACGTGACATGATCACCATTCTGATGAAACCCGGCGGAGGCGGGTGCGATTGCGGTCACTATGTCTCCAGGTGCGAGTTCCAGCACCAGGCCGGAAATCTTCGATGGTATCTGTAAGTGGATTTCCTTATCGCCCACGGATACGGATATACGATCTCTCGCCGCCCACCATTCGCCGAGCTGCGATAGCGTTCCGATCCATGCGCGGCTCTTCCAGTGTTTAATGAACCCGACGGCAAATTCGAGTTTCGGTCCCAGTTCGTTCGGGTGAACCAACACGTTGCAGATACCGTGCGACTCTGCGATTCGTTCACAAACATCGATCGCGGGTTGAAGCGCCACGGGTTCCGCCTCATCGCCCATGGTTATCGGGAACCGGTAAATGGGAAGTAATTGCCGGCCGCGCCTGTTATACGTGAGCTGAAAGGGAAGGTGCGTCATCGAGAGACCGGCGGTCCCGCTCGAATCGTAAAGATAGCCGGTGGCAACAAGATCCTGCGGAAGCGATTCGGGATCCAGCAGAAAACCGCTGCGGAAAGATACGGTGCGCCGCCCGGGCAGAAGGGAATCCAACAAGAACTTGCTGACTCGGAGTTCTCCGAGCACAGTCGCATTCTGAGTGACCGTTCTGCTCTTGACGAAGGGCAGATATGATGGATACTTTTCCGTTCCACTACCTTCGGGAAGCTTGTTGAACTGGCGCGAGTGGGATACCGAATGACTTCCGATTTCCATCCCTTCTTCGAGCACCTGCCGGTGTATCGAGAGCTGTTCCGGACCAAAGAACGCCACATCATTGAAATCTTGAATATATTTGGTCTGTACGAAAAAGGTTGTCCGGACTCCGAGCCGATGTTCCTCTCTGGCATACGTCAGAGAATTCGGAACAGATTTCGCGTAGTCCACATCGTGAGTCATCAATACTGCAAGTTGCCTGTCGTCCGGCACCGTACCGAAGGTAATCGCGGAGCGATCGCCATCGCGATACGCTCTCTTTACCAGGGCGATCAAAGGATCCAGTATCGATACGAACCCATTGATATATGGCCTCTCAATCGATTCATCCCGCCCCGCATGGGCAAGATAGCTGAGCGTGCCGAGATCAAAGCTGAACACAAGCGTCGTCCCGTTACCCCAGCGGTTTTCGAATACTGCAGGCGAACCGTCCTCGAACAGCACAGCGGCCTCTTTGACTCCCCGATAGGTCGATGTGCTGAACGGCAGTCTGGTATTTCCGCGAGTTCCGATTTCCAGGCTTTTGCCTCGGATCCTGGAATGCGGGGCTCCATCTGTCACCTGAGTGAAGCCAAAAGCGTCTCCAATCCGCTCGATGGGGACGTCCGTCGTAAGGACCTTCCCACCCTCCTTTACATGTGCCATCAGGCTGATAATTGCTTTTTCGGAAAGTGCGGGTCCGGAGATTCGCGGGTAGACAAAGACCGTGCGGTGGCCCAGAGCGCGGTCGACATTGCTCTCAACCGAAACAGGAATTCCAGCCGCACGAAAAGCTGCCCATAAATCCTGCCAATTGCTATCGGGATCGGTAACAAGGAGGGCCATTGCCGATGCATCCGGTGCTGCATCGGCAGGGACAACGTCCGGCATCTCACGTGGAATATCCGATTTTGTTTCGGGGCCGGTGACAGAGTACAGCGGCTTTGAACAACTGCAAAGCATCAGGACGGCAATAGTCAGGCATAGTGAAAAGCGGGCGGCTAATCGGATCACAACCTGGCCTTCTAGTGACGCTCCGGTTCGGCGGTTAAATTCCAGTAGGAGCTTAGATTGTGGATCGCAAAACCTGAAAATGACGGATGAGCCGAGAACTCCATTTCCGCAAGCCCCAGTTGGCTCTCCATGTATGCCGGACTTGCGCCGGCAAAGGTAATTTTCACCGGGGATTCAGGCTGGGTATCAATGCCGATAATTATTTTCTTTCTTATCGTGTCTGCATAGGCCAGTTCGTCTATAGCCTGGGCAATCATGCCGTCCGGACCTGCGGCAAAATTCCGGTAATCCATGACAGCAACATAGTCATAAATGTTCTGGACGTGTTGGTTCAGACTCTGCTGTTTCCCGTTCCACCAGACATCTTTAATAGCGTCGAACCAAAACGGCAATGTGGATCCCACTGGGATTGTAGATTTCATCTTCGCTTTTATTTGCATCCACTGTTCGGACAATTCGAGATATTGACGCATGCGGATTTCCCTTTGTGATTCCCAATCGTCAAGCAGATACGGTTCAAGGTCGATATTGATGCCGTCAAAGCGGGCTAAGCGATCGGAAGTGGCATTGAAGAGCAGAATGTTCCGGAACGTGCGTTCGGCAGCGCGGCGATTCTCCGGGAGAATGTACTCCGGCGTCCGGAGATCTGCTGACCCAAGCAGCGCGTAGATGTTGAATCCCTGGCTATGCATGCTCCGGATGAATTTCCGAAACTTCTTTTTCTCTTCGGTCAGCAGGTTCTTACCCTGATATTCGTCCGCGTAGAGGTACAGCGTTGAAATATGATGCGCCACAAGAAAGGATGCCGTCGCACGCTGAAACCCGGTGTCGTGCAGAAGACGTGCGGTTTCCGTCTCCCAGATCCATACGGCCCGGGCCGGCTTTGCCGCAGCGCTGGCGGTCGAGCAGGCGAATAGCACGCCTAACTTCAAGAACAGTCCGGGAAGCGGCCGTGAGGCGCTCATAAAAACAGTATAGAGCGGATGCTCCAGGGCGGAATCGGCAGAGCATCGCGATCAGTATTTTGTTGGAAGTTACTAACCGCCCCGTCTGCGCCGTAAGGAACGGGACCGTATTACCAGTGGCGCAGCCACCCCGCCTTGGAAAGGCGGGGAATGGCCACGTTATATACGTGCGAACATCTGTTCCAGCTTACCGGGCGATCGGAATCGAGGTGAAGGCGCCCGTCGAGTCGAAACGCAGACCAAGACCCGTGAGGCCGCCGGCGCTTTGGAATTGAATCACTCCAAGCTGGTTCGCCGACTGCGCAAACTGACTGTTCAGAAAGAACGCCATATGACCGAAGCCGGGCAGCGTGATCGGCGAGGAGCTTAACTGCGCTCCATTCTGATCGAACAACGTCACCATGATGGTTTGCGCTGCCGCCGATTGATTTGCCAACGCCAGCGCGGTCTGTGCTCCGTTCGTGTTGTCATAGGGAACGATCAGCGCTGTCGATAATCGGCTATCCAGATTCACCGTGCCTTCAGCGGGCGTAATGCCGGCCGTATTGACGCCAAAGGTGGAATACCCGGTCAGCGAACCCGTTGCCTGCACATCTGCCCAACCCTGGCTGAGCGGCGTCGATAGGTTGGTTTGGATCACGACCGAGCCGTTAGGGGTTAACGTCAGATTGACCGACGAGGTCATCATGCTCGATCCAAATTCGGGGAAGATCAGAGGCAACGTCATTGGCTTTCCGTTGTCTGCATAGAAGTTGATCTGAGCATTGGCCGTGGTCCCCGTCAGGTTGATCAGCGTCATTGTGGTCTTCCAGCCGGCGCCCGAAGCGACCTGAGCGAAACTGCCGATTCGAGTCAGTGCCGCCGTCGACGAGGCCGGTTGAACTGCCAATTGAAAAGAACCGGAAGTCGACGCGCCGCTGCTGTCCTTGACGCTTACGGTAAAACTGAAGGTTCCGCCGACCGCCACTGGCGTTCCGCCGACAATTCCAGTCGTCGAGTTCAGCGTCAAACCCGGCGGCAGAGCGCCGTTCGTCACGGTCCAATTCGAATAGGGCGGGGCGCCGCCCACGGCGGCCAATGTTTGCGTATACGGACCGCCGACCGTGCCTGCAGTCAGCGATGACGCCGTCGTGATGGCGAGAGTCGTCGAAGAGACGGCCGTCAATGCGCCGAAGATCCCGTCATTCTGTCCATTGATTCCAGCCGTAAAGTACACGGCGCTCGTATTGAACGTGCCGCCGGTGCGGACGCTCAAGGACCACAGTCCGGAGTTCACGATCGGACCATTGAAACCGTTCAGTGTGCCGAGAAAATTGCCGGTAGACGGATCAAACGCATTGATTTTGCCGTCTCCCAGATTGCCGACAAGCAGGTCACCGCTGAAACTTCCGAAACCGGCCGGCGCGATCACGACGCCCCACGGATCGTTCAGATGGGAGCCGCCGGCCGGAATCAACTCTTTAATAAAGTTGCCGTTCGTGTCGAAAATGCTAACAGCGCCCGTTCCCGCTTGGAAATTCGCATATTCGACATACAGCTGCCCGTTGATACTCTGAATGTTGTATGGCACGTAGCCGCCGGTGCTTCCAAAAGACAGCGACGGCAGGTTCGGATCCGTGAAAGAGCCGGCAAGAGTCACCCGCGCGAAGCTGGAATTGAACACGACGATGCCCCCGGAACCTGCCATGTTCGCGGCATAGAGAAAATTCCCGGCTCCATTGTTCGCCGTAGCCAAGCCTGTAAAACTCGCATTGGCAACCGTTGCGTCCTGCTCCGCCACGTTGTTCGTGTTGGTCGCGTTCCACGCATAAATCGATCCGCTGAGCGTTGCAAAGATGAAGCTCGCCGACTTCCCGTTGGTTTCAACGAAGTCGGTTGTCGCATTGCTCACTTCGCCGGTCGGGCCACCGGGAACCGTGACAACCCGGGAGTTCACGGTACTTCCGGTTCCTTGGTAGAGCGTCGACAGGCCGGATGCCGCATCGGACACCCAGAACGGGCTCGTTGCAGTGAACGATACGCCCCACGGGTTTTTCAGATTGAGATCCGTCGTCTGGGCCAGTCCCGGAATATCCGAGACCAGGTTCGTTTGTGCATAAATGGTTGCGGTCGTCTGGGACCAGGCCGGCCGCGCCGCAAAAAAGAAAGCCAGCGCGCAGAGCATGACACATTCGATCGGTCGAGCCGAAATCAGCTTCATGGTTGTCCTCTCTTGTGGGTCTTGTGGGGATCGGCGCTGAAACAAGCCGGAGCAAACTATAAAAGGTCCTGTGCGGCGAAGATGTGAAAGGATTGCAAAAACTTCGTCTCCCGCGTGTCTCCAGATGGCCATTCCCAGGGGGAAGAAACCACAAGAAGCACAAGAGGCACAGGAAAGGCTGTCCCTCTCCTGTGCCTCTTGTGCTTCTTGTGCTTCTTGTGGTTTCTTCTTTTCTTGGCGATTTATTGAACCGGCTTCCCATTCAGCACGAACGTGTACATCCGTGGAATATTCGGCGGAGCTCCGTTCACTGAAGCCGGCGGAGTTGTCGGACTGGCGGCATAGCCGCCGGGACCGGGAGCTCCACCGGCGACAGGGACATTCACTGGAACATTCCCTGGGATTTTCCAATCCGGTAATGTGGCGCTACCGCCGCCCGGAGCGCCGCGTTGTCCGCCACCGCCACCGCCGAGCAACGCGATGTACTGCTTTCCGTCGAGCATATAGGTGATGGGCGGTCCCATATTGCCCATCGGGCCCGTGGGGAGGTCGAGAAGCATTTCGCCTTTGTCGGCCGAATAGGCGACCAGACGTCCGCCGTTCTGAATCACCTGAAATACGAGATTCCCCGCGGTTGTGAGCGTGCCGCCGCCCCCGCCGCCTCCACCATTGCCGCGCCACACTTCCTTATTTGTTGCCGGATCCCACGCCATCAGGAATCCCCCACGCGCTCCGGCTGTACTGCCGGGCGGGTTCAACGCTGGACCGATCGTCGGACCGGCGGGCGGGATGGGCGCGCCGCGGCCCCCGCGGCCCCCACCGCCCCCCGGCGGTCCGGGAGGCGGTGCTGCCGTCGATCCTGCTCCGACGGCGCCGCCGCGGCCGGCTGCCGCCTGCGCGGCCTGCGCTTCCGGACAGACGAAGCCGGGAACTCCTGCATTCATGCATGGTCCGTACGGCGTGAAGTTCGGAACGATCGTGTATGTGAAGCTGCTGCTCGGTGTGGTTGGAATATAGATCAGTCCGGAGTTCGGATTGAACGACATCGGCGACCAGTTGTGTGCGCCGCCCGGGCCGGGCATCACGGAGATCCGGTTCGAGCCGTAGTGAACGTCCGGATTGAAGATCGGTTTGCCCTTTGCATCGTATCCGCTCGCCCAGTTCACGAGCGCGAACGGCTGCGCCGAAATAAACTCTCCGTTGGTGCGGTCGAGCACATAGAAGAACCCGTTCTTTGCGGCCTGCATAATGACCTTGCGCTCTTTCCCGTTGATCATGATGTCGGCCAGCGTCAATTGGCCTACCGCATCAAAATCCCAGGAGTCGCCGGGCACTTCCTGGTAATGCCACTTCAATTGGCCGTTGTCCGGATTGACTGCAAGAATGGAGGCGACGTACAGATTGTCTTTGCCTTTCGACTGGCGCAGTTCTTCCGGCCAGGGGCCACCGTTCCCGGTTCCGGTATAAAAGAGATTGAGATCCGGATCGTATGCCATGCCGTCCCACACGGTGCCGCCGCCTCCGAGTTTCCAGAATTCGCCGGACCATGTATCGGCAGCCGCTTTCAGAGCGGGATTCTCGTACGGTTTCTTCGGGTCGCCCGGCACCGTGTAGAAGCGCCAGGCCATCTTTCCGGTCTCCGTATCGTATGCGGAGAAGAAACCCCGGACGGGGTATTCCGCGCCGCTCGCGCCGATGATGACTTTGTTCTTCACGATGCGCGGCGCCATGGTGATCGTGTAGTTCTGTTCGGGCGGGGTGGTCTGGACGGTCCACAACACCTTGCCGGTCTCCGCGTCGAGCGCTGCGAGTCTTCCGTCGATGACCGGGACGTAGATCTTTCCGTTATAAATGCCCAATCCGCGATTCACGTTTCCGCAACAGATGCGGCGGTTGACGAGATCGCGATTCACCCGCGGATCCCATCTCCATTTTTCCTTGCCGGTACGCGCGTCGACGGCAAAGCTGACGCTCCAGTTCGTAACGCCGTAGAGCACGCCGTTATGATAAAGCGGAGTGTCTTCCTGGCCGCCGCCGCCGTTGCCGACGTCGTAGGTCCAGGCGAGACCCAGATTCTTCACGTTACCGGCATCGATCTGCTTCAGGGGACTATAACGGGTTTCCTGATAGTTCAGACCGTAGGTCAGCCACTCTTCGCCGGTTTTGCCGGCGTTCTTGATCGCCTTCTCGTCGACCTTCTTTGCCTGTTGAGCGGCGACAGCCGATGCCGCGAGAATCGCCAGCGCCGGTAAAATCCACCAGCGTCCTGATCGTGTGGACATGCGCATTTCCCCCCTGATGTTGTTATTCTTTCGGCGTAGTTGCCTTTTTCCCGTCGACTGTCCGTCCCGCCGGATCCACTTCCACTCTTCGGGTTCCCGATTGCACGACGATAAGCTTGTTGTCCGGATCGGAGAAGTGAATTGTAAGAGTGTCGTTCACTTTCAGCAGCGGATATGAAAAGTAGTCCGGAAATTGCGAACGCATGAGCGGGGTGATCTGATGCAGGTTATCTGCAAAAGAATCACCGAAGGCGTTCCGCTGGCCGCCAGTGGCGCTTTCATGGCAGAGCGTGCAATCTCCGTTTTTGATCTTCGCGAACGGATCCTTCGAGTAGTCCTCAATATAGTTGGGCAACGCCAGCGTCGATGCTGCCGTTGTCAGGAAAATAAAGCATACGAACAGTGGACAGGCTCTTTTCATGTCTGTACTTTATGGACTCTCCCGCAGTGCTGTCAACGGAGGCAGGCAAAGTTGCAAATTGGAGATTCGCAATTGAGGGGGTAGTCTATGAGCGCCCCAATAGAAGACAAACCACATTCAGGAGTCCGCAATATGACAAGGTATGCAGGCGTGATCGGGTTCTTCCTCGTGCTCGCGGGATGCGCAGGAACGCCGTCAACACCGGAGAAAGCCGATAACAATACGTCCCCGCAGACGCAGGAGTCCAAGAACACGCCTCCGGCTCCAGGCGCCTACCGCATTTATGCCACGAATGAAGTTTCGGGTGATCTGAGCGTGATCGATTCCGCGACGGATACGGTGATAGCCACCATTCCGCTCGGCAAGCGTCCGCGCGGCATTCATGCGAGTCCGGACCGGAAATGGATCTATGTTGCCTTGAGCGGTTCGCCTATCGGCGGCCCCAACCAGGACGAAAGCAAACTCCCTCCCCCCGACAAGAGTGCCGACGGCATCGGTGTCGTCGACGTCGCTCAGAACAAGCTGGCGAAAGTGATTACCGGAGGCTCGGATCCGGAAGAGTTTTATCTGAGTAAAGACGGGACCATGCTGTACACCTCCAATGAGGATGCCTCCGCGGCGAGTATCATCGACATCGCAAACGGCAAGGTACTCAAGACGCTCAAAGTCGGCGAAGAGCCGGAAGGGGTAACGACCAGTCCGGACGGTAAGTTCGTTTACGTCACATCGGAGGAAGACGGCACTATCTCGGTCATCGACACGGCCGCGGAAAAGGTCATCAAAACGTTCAAAGTCGGCCGCCGCCCGAGAAAGGTGGCTTTCCTGCCGGACGGCAGCAAGGCCTATGTGGGGCGTGAGAACGATGGCGCGATCAGCGTCATCGATGCCGTGAAGCACGAACCGATCAAGAGCATCGAAATCGGAAAGCCCGGTGAGATCAAGCCGATGGCCGTCATCGTCTCAGCCGATGGAACCAAGGCGTACGTCAGCAGCGGGCGGGGCAAGAAGGTCTTCGTGATCGATACCGCCACCGACAAGGTTACCGGGTCCGTCGAAGTCGGCGACCGGCCGTGGGGCATCGCGCTTTCGCCGGACGGGAAGCTGCTGTATTCGGCGAACGGTCCTTCGAACGATGTTTCGGTTGTCGATCTGGCAACAATGATGGTGATCAAGAAGATCAAGGTCGGCGACAAGCCATGGGGAATCATCACCCTCGAGCCGTAGGAGGTTGAAGCTGTAGGGGGCGGCGGTGAAGATTGAGCTGGACATTCCCCGCCTTTCCAAGGCGGGGTGCCCGAGCGATCAAACCGTTAGAACGCGTAGGGCGGGGCGGTTATCAAGGGATCGCGAAGCGCTCCTTAAGTTGTTGATGGAAGTTACTAACCGCCCCGTCTGCGCCGTTAAGGAACGGGACCATTTCATGACGGCGCAGCCACCCCGCCTTGGAAAGGCGGGGAATGTTCGCCCCACCGGCCAACAGTCCGGGGTACCGACGATCCTCTCTATCGCTGTGGAGCCGGAGCCGCCAGCTTCATTGGAGGAATCGGCGCTTTCCCATCCAGAACAAATGTGAACAGGCGGTTCTCGGGATAGTTCCGGGCGAAAAGTGTGACGTACTGTTTCCCGTCGAGCATGTATGTCACGGGAGTCACATTGTTGCCTCCAAGGTCGGCCGACCAGAGTTTCTCTCCCGTTTCGGCGTTGTAGGCAATGGGACCGTGAAACACCAGATTGCCTGCGGTCGCAAGCGTTCCACCGCCGCCATTCGTTCCTCCGGCTCCTGTAATCCGCCAGCGTTCCTTCTCTGTCTTCGGATCCCAAGCCACGAGAAAACCGCCGGTAGCCTTGGGCTGAAGTTCCGCGCCTTCGGGCTCTCGCGGAGGCGGGCCCGCCGGAGCGGCCGTCGGCGTCGTTGTGCCGTCCGGTAAGCGGGGACCGAGATTGGACACAACGCCCATATTCCGGAAGCCTTTGTTGTAGGTGAAATTGGGCTCGACCCGATAGGTATAGCTGCTCTCCTGACCGGGGATATAGACGAGTCCGGTGAGCGGACTGAAAGACATCGGCTGCCAGTTGTGCGCCCCGCCGGGCCCGGGCGAAATTGTGGCAGGAGCATCGATGGCGGCCCGCGCACCCTTGGCTTCGATCGGCCGGCCTTTGGCATCGAGTCCTTTTGCCCAGGTCACACGCTTGGCGTATTTTTCGCCCGAGATGAATTCTCCCGTAATCCGATCCAGAACGTAGAAGAACCCGCTCTTTGGAGCGTGCATCAGCACTTTCCGCTGCCGTCCGCCGATGGTGATGTCCGCCAGAATCATGGGCTGGACCGAGGTAAAGTCCCAGTCGTCTCCCGGAGTTTCCTGGAAATACCAGACGAGTTTGCCCGTGTCCGGCTTGACGGCGACGACCGAAGCCAGGTAGAGGTTGTCTCCTCCGCCGGGGCTTCGGTAGATGTGCGTCCATGGACCGCCGTTGCCGGTGCCGACATAAAGAATGTCGGCATCCGGATCGTATGCCATGGCGTCCCAGGTTGTCCCGCCTCCGCCCATCTTCCACCACTCGCCGGTCCAGGTCTTCGCAGCCGCGGCAAGATCGGGGTGTTCGAAAGGTTTGGACGGATCGCCGGGAACGGTATAGAACCGCCACGCCAGCTTACCGGTTTCGGCATCATACGCCGTGAAGTAACCACGAACGGCTTGCTCGGCGCCGCTATTGCCGACGATCGCCTTGCCTTTTACGATGCGGACGGCGCCGGTGATGATGGTTCCCGGATCGTCGGTTGTTTGCACCTGCCACACGATCTTGCCAGTCTCCTGATCAAGCGCAACCAGGCGCCCGTCCAATAAACCCGCATAGACTTTGCCGTTATACAAAGCCACGCCGCGATTTACCGGCCCGCAGCAAATCTGGGAAATATGTTCCTGAGAGATCTCCGGCTCCCAGTGCCATTTCATTTTTCCCGTCCGGGCATCCACTGCAAACAACACGTCCCACGCCAGACTTCCATAAAGAACGCCATTTGAAAACAGCGGCGTGCCTTCGACGCGGCCGCCCGCGGGCGATCCCGTTTCCCAGGACCAGGCCAGACCGAGACGGCCGACATTGGAGGTGTCGATCTGTTTCAGGGGACTATAGTGAGTTTCCGCATAATCCCTGCCGTAGGTGAGCCATTCGTCGCCGTTCTTCTTTGCGTTTCGCAAAGCATTGGTGTCGACGCGTTTCGCCTGTTGCGCGAAAGCAGCCCAGGCAAGCACCGGAATGACAAGCACAAGTCCGGCGTATTTCATGAAAGAGATTCTCTGCATTGCGTTGTTCTCCTTAGCCTTCGTTGCTGCTGAAGACGCGGGCCTACGGCCAGAATCCGCCGCCGTACTACGGCAGCACGAACGTCATCAGTTTCGACGGCTGCGGAGGAGCCGCCGGAGCGGCCGGCGCTGCGCCCGGAACTCCACCTCGTGGCGGTCCACCTCGTCCGCCGGCTGCGGCAGCCGGTCCTCCCGCGACGACAAGGTACTGTTTGCCATCAATCATGAACGTCATTGGCGGTCCCATCTGGCTAAGCCCGGTCGGGATCTCGTAAAGCAATTCACCGGTATCGGCCTTGAAAGCAAGTACCCGTCCGGGATTGCCTGCAGACGAGAACACCAGATTTCCTGCTGTCGTCAGCGTGCCGCCGGCATTGAACCCGAGACTGCTGCCCGGAGCTCCTCGCCATCGTTCCTTCTGGGCTACGGGATCCCAGGCAACCAGAACAGTGCCGCGTCCTTCAGGCCCGATTGTGGGAATAACGGGACCGCGTTGTCCCTGAGCCGGAGGATTGGCAGGCACGGCATTCGCGCCCGTCGCCGGAGGAGCGCCGCGCCCACCGGGATCGAGGCCGGGTGCCAGGGGTTGCGCTGCCCCGCCGGCCCCGCCGCCTGCACCGCGAGCGCCCGCAGCACCGCCTCGCCCAGCGGCGCCACCCCGGGCGCCGCCACCGCCCCCCGTTGCCATGTTCATCTGACCGCGGCCGGTCGGGCCGATATCCGTCGGAGCGGGTGTGTAGTTTGGATTGGCGTTGAAACCGTATCCTTGCCCCGTAGTGCTGGGCAGGTAGATCAGACCGGTCTGGGGATTGAACGACATCGGCGGCCATGTGTGGCCGCCCGCCGGGCCCGGCATCACATTGATGCTGGTCGTTCCATAGCGGGCTTCCGGGTTGATCACCGGCCGGCCGGTCTTCAGGTTCACGCCGGAACTCCAGTTGACCTGAACCCAGGGATCAGCGGATAGCAGCTCGCCGGTGCGCCGGTCGAGCACATAGAAGTAGCCGTCTTTCGGGGCGTGCATGATGACTTTGCGCGGTTTGCCGTTGATCGTGAGATCTGCCAGCGTCATGTCGGCAATGGAATCGAGGTCCCAGTCGTCGCCGGGAACTTCCTGGTAATACCAGACCATCTTTCCGGTTGCGCCGCGAACGGCAATGATGCAGTCGGAATAAAGGTTATCGCCGGGCCCGCGATAAACCGAAGTCCAGGGCGCCGGCTGACCGGAGGCGACATAAACGATATCGGCATCCGGATCGTATGCGATGCCGCCCCAGACCCCGCCCCCGCCGCCGATTTTCCACCATTCGCCGCTCCAGGTCTTGGCGGCCGCTTCGAGTTCCGGATGTTCGAAAGGCTTGGATGGATCGCCGGGAACCGTATAGAAACGCCAGTCGAGTTTTCCTGTCGCGGCATCGTAGGCCGAGAAGAATCCGCGGACGCCGTATTCGCCGCCGCTCACGCCGATGATGACTTTGCCGCCCTTGATCACACGCGGCGCGTGGGTGATCGTGTAAGCCATATTCTCGGGCGACACGCGAGTCTCCCAGACAACCTTGCCGTCTTTTACATCCAGCGCGCGAAGCCGTCCGTCGACAACCGGAGCAATGATCTTTCCCTGGTACATCGCGATGCCGCGGTTCACAACGCCGCAGCAGATGCGCGACTGCCAGACCATCTGGTTGACCTCAGGATCGTTGTGCCAGAGTTCCTTGCCCGTTCGCGCGTCGACGGCATAGACCACGCTCCACGGAGTGATGCTGTAAAGGACGCCGTCAAACACCAAAGGCGTCCCTTCCTGGCGATTCTGCGGCGGTCCGGGCGCAGCGGGAATGTCCATCGACCAGCGGGGAACAAGCTTGCTCACATTCGTGGCATTGATCTGCGTCAACGGGCTGTACCGCTGCTCCGCCCAATTAATGTTGTAGGTGATCCATTCCTCTCCGCTCTTGCCGGCATCGGCAAGGGCGGCGTCGTCCACCTGGCGGGTCTGCTGCAATGCCGCCAGGCGGGTGGCGGCGGCGAGCAACAACAGAAGGAACAGCAATTGGAATCCACGGGAAACACGCATTTGTCACTTACCTCCATCCGGCCATAGACGTCATATCACCTTGCAATCGGTTTTGTTCAGTGTCTTTTTACGTGTTTAGCCGCAGATGACGCGGATTACGCAGATGGGGCGCATTCTAAGTCGTCTTCTTGCGCCCCATCTGCGTAATCCGCGTCATCTGCGGCTAAAACCTGATTGATGCACATTGCCGAACGGGTACTTCCTGCTGTACCGTGTTCGCTCGAAGTGGAAGCAAAACAATTTGCCTGGAGGACTCATGCAAAAGGTGTTTGGAACAATCGCTGTCACCGGCTTGCTCGTGGTTGCTTTGGCCGCGTCTGCGGCCGCTCTCGCTCCGCAGGGTGTACCTGCCGGCGCGCCCGGCGGGGCGGGCGCTGGAGCTCGCGGTGGCCAACGTGGAGCGCAGGCGCCTCTCGCCAGTCCAAATCCCATTTATTCATCGGTCCATCTCGAAGTCGATGTGAACAAGCCGGCTGCCGAGGTCTGGGCACGAGTCGGAAAATATTGCGACATCGGTGAATGGTTGCAAGTGCAGTGCATGATCATCTCGGGAAAAGACGGTGAGTTGGGCGCAGTCCGTTCTATCGGCAACGAGGTTCTGGTGGGCATGACGAGTCTCTCCTACACGTATACCCAACCCGTCCGCGTGGGCGCGTTTTATCCGCTCTATCACGGCACCGTCGAGGCCAAACCGGTGACCGCCACCACGTCGAAGATCATTTACACGCTGGTGTGGGACAACTCGAACCTCGCCGATGATGCGGCTCGGCAAACCGACAAGACGGGCCGTGCGAATACCTTCACGCGCGCGATTCAGAACATGAAGACTCTCGCGGAAGGAGGCACACTGCCGCCGCCGGCTCAGCGTGGCCGCGGCGGTCCTCCGCGTCAGTAAGCGCCGTCAACGCAGCAGAAGCAAGCGGCCGGGACGGGAACGGAACACAAAAGGCACAAGAAGGTTTTTAGCCGCAGATGACGCGGATGACGCAGATGGGGCGCAAAAACGAACTTTGGAGGCGCCCCATCTGCGTCATCCGCGTCATCTGCGGCTAAAAACGGTTGGTGGCCTATCGGTTCGGCAGCGCCAAAA
>DASXLG010000010.1 GCA_036496425.1 Terriglobia bacterium
CAGGAGTCCCGGACGAGTTCATAATTCGATCGCGTCGGATTGCCCAGAAACACGCTCAGCAATTCGTGTGTGCTCTTGGTCTCGTACAACGGAACAATCAACGGTTGAATGATTGAAACAGAGCCGTCATAAGCGCGAACATCGCCCCACGCCTCCAGGAAATGATGCTTCGGCACATGCCAGTCGCACTCTGCTGCGGTCTCGTCGTAGTAAAGACTGTGGCTGATCTTCAGCTTTACGTTGTACAGGCTTTTTGAGAATTCAAGGTCGGCCGGAGCCGAGTACGATGGATTGACATCGAGCATCACCAGCAGGTCGACCTTCCCCGCCTGCATCGCCTGCACGAGATCGCGCAAGGATTGCGTCTGCCCGACGGGACCGATCTCGACCGGCTCCCGGTATTCAACGGTACGGCCGGCATTGCCGAGCTTTTCATTGATCGCATGCGCGAGAGCATGCACATAGGGCGGCTGCGTATCACCGGCAATAACGAGACTGGAGCCGTGGTGAGACTCCAGATCGCGAATCAGCGGATCGAACCACTGTTCGGAGAAAGCTGGAGTCTCCGTTCCCGTAACCCCGAGACGAGCCGCCAATGCTGCTGCCAGTCTGGAGATCTCCGATGAACGCATCGCTGCGCGATGGTCCGCTTTGAAGCCGGTTATCGTCGGAGCGCTTTCGAAAACGTACAGCCGGTTCATTCCCGGTCCGCCCTGCTCCGCCGTGCGGCGCGACGCGAACTGCTGGATGTGCCGGATATGGCCGGGGCCCCAGTACAAAAAGTCGGATTCCAACGACACGATCACATCCGCGCGGTCAAGGTTGTAAACCGTGTCGACGAATCGTCCGAAAGCGAACTGCGCTCCGGCTCGCGCGTTGTCGTTGTTTACAGGCTCATATTGATGCCAGATTGCGTTCGGAAACTCTTGAAGGATTCGGCCGATCAGTTCTCCTTCGGAAGGAGATGTGATTCTGCCCGATAAGAACCGGAGGCCGGAACCGCCTCCGGCCTTCATGCTATCGAGCTGCATCGATATCAACGAGCTGAACGGATCCAGTCTTGAAATTGCGCCGCGCCGCGTTATCGATTTGGCGCGGTCCGGATCGTAGAGATCCAGGAGTGATGCCTGCATGAATGCGTCGGTGGATCCGAGGCTCGCCGGGTGACGCGGATTCCCTTCTATCTTGACAGGCCTGCCCTCCTCGCTTTTGACGACCAGGCCAACACCGTAGCCGGCAAACGGCATCGCCGTCGCGAAATGAAGTGGAATTCCAGGCAGCAATTGTTCCGGCGCCTCAACATAGGGAACGATTTTTTCCGGCAGAGTCGCTGCGGGTGTACATCCCTCCACGCCCGCAAGCGCGAGCGAGGCAGCCGCCAGCGACAGAAAGTCGCGACGGTTGACACCCCCCATCTGCGCCGGCATGAGCGCGTCAGGATCATGAGTTGGCGGCGTCAAGCTCCGCCATTGAGGACGCTGATTATCCGCTTGTTCCACGCAATGAACCCCTACCTGTGGCAAATCGAGCAATTTGTGAGCTTGAATGTGGGCTCAATGTGATACTCCGTCATCAATTGACGTCCGAGTGCTTCCTGATCCACCGGCGGCCGCCAACCCATCGTGAATACCTGATCGCGAGGCCGCAAAAATTGTTCCGGATGACGATGGCAGGCGAGACACCATTGCATGTGCATGTCCGCCGCCTTCCACGTAAGCGGCATCTTGTCCACTCGCCCATGGCACGTTTCGCAGCCGACGCCTTTGTTTACATGGATGCTGTGATCGAAATAGACGAAATCCGGAAGGGAATTCACCCGATTCCAGCGAATCGGCTGGTTCTCGCGCAGGCTGGCCCTCACCGGTTCAAGCATCGCACTGTCTCTCCAAATCTGTTTGTGGCAATTCATGCACACGGCGGTCGGTGGAATACCGGCGAACGGACTGACTTCGACAGTGTTGTGACAGTACCTGCAGTCGATGCCGAGGCCGCCGACGTGATGCTCGTGGCTGAAGGGAACCGGTTGATCCAGAGGTATTCGCTCGTTGGTGACGTATGGCGAATAAACGACTGCTGCCCAGCCCCAGGTGACCGCCGCGACAACGAAAATGCCGCCGAATATCGTGAGACGTGAAATCGCGTTCGTGGTTCTCTTGAATATCTGCGGCATGACGCACAATTTTCAGCCGACTCCCGCGGAGCAAGTGCGCTGCCACACGAACACGTCAGGATTTGGAACGTTTGGGCGGGAAAAAAGGGTTGAGGCGGTCAGACGATGCCACCTCATGGAAGGCGTTTACCAACCGATATGCGGTATTTACCGCCTGCTATGCTGTCTATGCTGCCTTGGCGGCCGGTTCTTCCTCAACCGGCAATTGCGGAATCGTGAAACCGGCGACCATCATCACCAGCCCGGTAATGATGTTGTTAATGAGTATGGCCGATCCGGCGTGGAGTTCCGGAATGAACGCGGCCACGATCACCCATAACCCAGCGAGACCGGCAACCCAGCCGTTGCCGGGGCGCAATCCCACAAGTGAAAAACCAAGAATCGCCGTCACGATTCCTGCCATCAGATCGCTCCAGGCTTCAAGTACGGGAACGAACCGCCAGATCGCGGCAATGATCAACCAGATGCCGAGCAGAGCAAGGATAGTTCCTCGACCTTTCATCGGTCACCCCTCCCTTCAACCATTCCGGGACTCCCACGCCGCATCAGGCGGCGTGGATCATTCCCGGATCGATGTAAGTATCAAACTCATCCAGAACAGACTGACAATATGCACAATCCTTCAAATGGCTCATCTCGTCGCCGCTGAGCGGCATCGCATGAATAAGGTAGTGGAAGAGTGTCACGGACGAGATGTGAGATGTGGGATCCATAAACTTCCCCGCGGCGCTTAACTTCCAGCCGGCTTGCTTTCCATTTTGCCCTGCAGTTCTTTGGCCTTGCCCAGATGCTTCTGCAGTACCGGTATCAGATCCTGCGCGTAATTTTTCACGTCGTTATTTTGCGCAACTGACGCTTCATGCTGAAAGTCGGCTATCGCTTTCTCATGATCCTTCACCATGAGATCGATAAACTTGCGATCGAAAGACTGGCCGGTGAGTCCTTTAACATCATTGACCGCTTCTTTGCGTTCTTCCGGCAATGTCGGAGGTTGCGCAATGCCGTACTTGTTCATTAATGTCACCAGTTGCCGTAAAGCCGTGTTGTGGTCCCGGCTCAGCATCTTTCCGTAGTCCTGCACGCTGCTGTCTTGCGATTTTTCCTGGGCCAGGCGCCCGAGCATGCGCTCCTCGATGTTGCCTTTTTCCGCTTGCATGACGAAGCTGCGATCCGCGCCCTCGACCACGTTGGTAACATTCGTCCCCGGATTGTCCGGATTCGCGGCGGCCGGAGCCGGCTCTTCCGCGGTATTCGGCTCGGCTGCGGCCTGAACAGTCTTATTGTCCCGCTGGCAGGCCGTAATGCCGAATGCCACCAGGCATAGGATCAACCCCAAAATGAAGGTGTGAATCTGCGTTTTCATATGATTCTCCCTCGAATTTCTAAAGTTTGCAGGCGAGGCTCTACTAGGTTAGACAGCAATCCATCCAATAGGTTCGGTGGGTATGAATCGGTTGGGGGGAGCCGCGGAGCGGCTAGGATGCGTCAAGTATATAGACGCCCTCCCACAGCTACAGAATCTGCAGGCCCGCTGCCGGTTTGAAATTTGGAAAGACTCTTGCAGTGTCCGGCGTCCGCATATGTTTCACGAGAATTTCCGAAAACACGTTCCGGAAGTCCGTCGTCAACGCGAGGTCCCGGCCTTCGTACAGCTGTTCCGGAGCAAGTCCCGGCCAACGGCCGTACACTTTCCCGCCCTTCACAGGACCTCCGGCCACGAACAGACAACTGGCATGACCATGATCGGTGCCGCCCGAGCCGTTCTGGCGCATGGCGCGGCCAAACTCCGTCATTGTGACGATAACGACGTTGCGCATCTGGTCGCCAAGATCCCGATAAAGCGCTGCGAGCGCGTCGCCGAAACTCTTGAGATCGTTGGCGAGCCGTCCGCGCGATGAACCCTGGTTCGCGTGCGTGTCCCAGCCATTGACTTCGGCGAAAGCGACCTCGACGCCGACATTGGATTTGATCAGTTGCGCGATCTGCTGAAGCGACTGCGCGAACGGCGTATTCGGGTACTGAACGCCGGCAGTCGGCGTGTATTGCTGTTGCGTCGCGCTGCGAAGCGTCTTCACGGCGTCGAACGTATCCTTATATAAGTCGGCAAACATCTCTTCGAGTTCAGGCGAGGCTTTTCCACCATGGATGCCGAAACTTGCCACGCGCTGCATCGAAACCGCCGCCGCCGGGCCGGCCAGCGATCTCGGCAGCGCCGGCGTCAAGGCCACAGCGCGAAAGGCGCTGGCGTCCGGTTCGGGACTGACCTGCAGATATCGGTTCAGCCAGCCGTCGCTCACGCCTTTGTTACCCGGAGCGCCCGACTCCATGTAATCCTGCGCATCGAAGTGCGATCGCGTCGTATCCGGTGATCCTGCGGCGTGAACGATCGCCAGATGGCCCTGGTCATAGATCGGCTTCAAAGAAGACAGCGAGGGATGCAGTCCGAAAAATCCGTCGAGGTCGATCGCGCGCTCGTCGGCTCCGCGCATCGGCTCGGGTATCGCGATCTGCGGCCGCGCGGCTGCGTAGTACCTGTCTCCAAACGGGACAACCATCGAAATGCCGTCCGCGGCGCCGCGCTGGAAGATGGCAATGATGATGGGGTGGTCCTTCCCCGGTGCTCTGTTCTCCTGGGCAAGCGCCGTCCGCACCAGAAACGACGGCGTGGCGGCACAACCTGCGAGAGCGACCGCTCCCGACTTCAGGAAATAACGACGTGATATTGCCATGTTCTACCTCTTTTGAAACTCGGGTGAACCCAGCCGGGCTACGACTGTTTTAACCGGGTCGTCGAATTGAACGGACGTTCCGGGAATCTTGTTTGCGCTTAAGGCTACGGCAAAGTTTAACCGCTCGAGTACGGCGCCACTGCTCATCCAGTGCTCACCGCGGTCTGGATAACCCGACGGCGGCTGGCATTGATACAAAGGTTGTCCCATGCGGCCGATGGCCTGCGTTACCTGGCGTCCGCCGTCGGTCTCTCCGTTCAGCGAGCGAATTGCGGATGCGGCATATTCAAAAGGCGTCTTCGTCTTCGCGCCGGCAACGGCAGGCGAATTGAACTCGTTCGAGGTGATGATCGCGTGCATCATCTCGCGGATGTCGCCGTCCGTCTTTTGAAAAACTCCCGAAACATGCTGGACCAGGCCGGGAGGCGGATCATCCGCGACAAACCGGCGAACGAGTTTCGTCGAAATGAAGTGTGCCGTGCTCGGATGCTTCGACAGAATATCGATGACTTCTTCACCATCGCGGACACCGCCGCCGGCATCGATCCTGTGTCCGAGGACGACTTTCTCCCGGTTATCGTGTATTCGAGGCCGGAACATGAATTCCCCGCTCATCTCCGGCCGATTGATGCTCCAGCCTGTGAAGGCGCGGGCGACTTCCTGAACATCCCTTTGTGTGTATCCACCATCGACGCCGAGTGTGTGCAGTTCCATCAGCTCACGGCCGTAGTTCTCGTTGATGCCTTTGGTGGCCGACGACAGGTGATTATCCAGATAGAACAACATCGCAGGGCTTTTCGCCGTTGCCATCAGAAGGTCCTTGAATTTGCCCAGGACGTGCGGCCGGATGGCATGCATTTCGTAGCTCGTCGTCAGCCAGCGGTCGGCGTTTTTGTTCCAGTAAATGTTGAAGTGATTGAGCCAGAAGTCTGTCATGACTTCCTGCAATTGCCGCCGGCTATATACCGCCCGGACGAGTCTCTGCGACTGGAGGTCCTGGAGCACTTGCTCAGGCGGCTGCATGCCTTTATCCCGAAGCATTTCCCGGATGCGCCGGCGGGAATCCGGATCGGCCGTATTGACCTTCATCCGGCGCGCAAACTGCTGAGGCTTTGGGTATTTATTAATGATTTCGGAGGTGCTCATCCGTATCGAAGGGAACGCTGCCAGCCGCTCGTCGGCAGAGTGATCGTCAATCCTGTCCGGATGCAGCTGTTCGTCAAGGTGCTTGTCGCCGCCAACCTGCTGTATCCGCTCGACTTCTCCAGGCTGCGGCCCGAAGCTGATCCGGCTCAGCAGGTGTTTGATGTCCTGCATGGTTGTATAGACAGCCGGAAGAGACAACAGGTCTAACCAGACGCAGGAACTTCAGCGGTTTTCTGTTTTCGGGAGTTCTTACACTCCCGTTCTTAACGCGCGTACGATCGTGAATCTTGTCGCAAGCCGCGCCGGAAGAAGGCCGCCGACCAGGCCCATGATGGCGGCAAAGCAAACACCCTGTATCATCAACAGCGGCGTGACTTTGAAATTGAACGCAACTTCCGAGAACGTCGTAAAGTTTCCTGTGCCGGTAGAAATGCCGTTCATCGGCAAAGCCAGAATGCAGCCCAGAATTCCACCGAGCACTCCAAGCAAAAGCGACTCGAACATGAACGACAACATGATGTTGCCTTTCTGGAAACCGAGCACTCGCAGCGTTGCGATCTCACGGGTCCGATATGCCGTTGCGGTGTACATCGTGTTCATGACTGCAAGACATGAACCGATCGACATGATAGCCGCAATCAGATACCCCAGCACTTTGATGGGCGTCGCCGTTCCGGACTGAGCCTCGAAATACTCCTTTTGTCTGAAGACATCGAGCTGAAGCCGGCGATCGCCGGCCAACCGCCGGCGAATACTCTCCACACTGGCTTGATCGGCGCAGCGGACGAGCAAAGAGCTGTACACGTACCGTTTGGACTCGCCGGATATCTGGTTGTAATCGCCCCAGACTTCGGAATCATACGCCGTCCGCGAAGCGTCAAAGACTCCGACCACGTCCCACGTGGACCTGCCGATTTTCATTTTGCCGCCGATCTGCGCGTCTTTGAATCGTTTCGATATCGAGCGGCTGACGATGATTTCGCGCAATCCCAGCCGGAACATGCGGCCTTCGACGATTTTCAACTTGGGGCGAAGTTCGAGTGACTCGTCCGAAACACCCCGAACGATCACATTCGCGGTGTCCCCGTTGACGCGGGTGTGATTGATGACAGTAATGATTTCGCCGGCGACTGCCGTAACGCCTTGGGTTGCTTCTACAATCGGCTTCAGGCTGCGATCGAAGAAGCTGTTCGTCTCCGCCTGTGATGATTGCCGGATCAAAATGAGATTGAGCGGTTCTCCGGAATCCACATAGGTGCTTTCCAGGCCGTGAACCATAGCCAGCACGGACACGAAAACCGCCACCGTCACAGCCACTCCGAGAACTGTCATGATGGTTCCGATGCGGCGGACGATAAGACTTCGGATGTTATATTTCACCGGGATCATTGGTGACTCCCATGTCCCTACGATTTGCGGAGTGCTACGGTTATGGGCAGCCGGGCGGCGTTCCAGGCAGGTACGAGAGTACTGATCAGAGCCACCACCAGACAGGTCAACAGCGCCGCAAATACCAACGACCAGGAGACATCGAGTGTCTGGATGAGCCCCGAAGTCAGGCTATATAGATTCAAGGACGCATAGATATATTTCGCCGCGAGTGATCCAAATAATCCACCGAGCAGGCAGATCAGCGACGACTCCAGAATGATCATGCGAACGACGGCAGCCGGCGAAAAACCGAGTACTCGCAATACGGCGATCTCGCGGACACGTTCCCGGATGGACATCGCCATGGCATTAGCGGAGGCGAGAACCAATGCAAACAAGACGGCCGACGAAATGCTGGCCACCAGCAGCCGCACATTTCCCCACATCGACAAGATCTGCACGATAAAAGCGGATTCTGCGGCTGTCTTTGTTGAGGCCGGAGCGTTGGCAAACGTGGCATCGATCATTTCGCCGGCGGCGGCGAGGCGATCGGGGTCACTCGTCATGATGAAAAACGTCTGGGTGGCATCCTCGGGTACAAGCTCGTTCAGATAGTCCCAATGGAAATAAAAGTTGCCGTCATTCCCGCCACCGGAAAGGAATCCAACGATCACGGTTTCCAGATCCACGGGGAAATGAACACCTTTGAGCGTGATGTGATCTCCCACCTTCCAACCAAATCTTTTCCGGAGGAGTTCGCCGGCCAGCGCGGCCGTGCGGTTGCTGATGAATGCGGCGGCCTGCTCCGGCTGGGCAGTGTGCATCTCGGGATAAACCTCGAAGAACTCCCTGGCATCGACCGCATATTGAGCGAAGAAATTGCCCGGGTCCTTGTAAACGCCGCCAAACCATTGCGCGGCGGCAACGGCTTCGACTCCCGGTATCCGTCTGATGCGCTCGCGGTAGGAAATCGGCAGCGTCGCTGCCAGACTGATCGCGTTGCGTACGACAGCCCGCCTTGCCGAGCCCGGTGCCGGTGCCGGATTCTCGACTTTCTCAAGCAGCGTCTCCAACGAGCAAATCAAAAACAGGGAAACCGCAGTGCTGAGAATTGTGAGTGTGGTTCGCCGCCTGTTGCGAACCGTGTTGCGCAAGATGAAAGGCACGAGACTCATCAACCTCTCCTGCTTATAAAGCGAGATCGGCAGGAAAAATTGGCGGGCAGGCGAGGAATCCTTTCGTGACCCGCGGACAAGGGCTTATTTTGCGATGTCCAGTTGCTCGCGGATGTAAACATTCTTCGGAAGCTTGCTGTTCCAGGTCCGCCAGATGCCGGATCGCAGTGCAGACAGCGAGGACGCATTGTCCAGATCACCATTCTGCCGGTAGAGATCCGCCAGCGCGGAATAGATGCGGGAAAGCTTTAGCGCATGGCGCAAATCATTCCCGGGATCGGGATGGAAGGCCATGATTTTATCGAGCAACTCCCGATACACATCCAGCGCCCGCCGCGACTGTCCCGTGTCTCGCAGATGATCGCCCAATGCGAGCAGAGCGACGGCGGCCTCGTCATCCGGAGCCATTTTGCCGGCCGGATAATCCTTTATCTCTTTCAGGATCTGAAACGCCGTATCGATCCGGCTCCGGGCTTCTGCCGCACGATTCCACTTGCGCAAAACGTAAGAAGAACCGGCCAGCAGCAGCACCTCTTCGCGCCGGGCTTTGGAATTGTTTTTGACCTCGCGGATCCGCATGATCCCAAGGTCGAAAACGGTCATGGCGCGTGGAAGATTATCGATACCCGGTTCGTTGCCGAGGACACGTCCGAGCTCGCGGGCCGCGGTCGCAACCAGAATGCGGCTGGCGGCGTCATTCCGATCCTTCTGCGCCAGGCTTTCGACGCCATCCAGAGCATCCTGGAAGACTGCAATCGCTTCTTCAAATTTTCCCGCGTTGAGCGTATCGTCCCCGCCCAGAATCATTCCCTCCCGCCACAAGACATTGAATCGCGTCGTCTGGCGGCTCACTTCAGTAGGAAAGACGATTTTTTCCAGGATCGGACGGGTCTGACGGATCGTCTCGAGCGCGCCATCCAGATCGCCGGACAGACGCATGCAGTCGGCAATGATGCTCAAGCCCTGGCTTTCGTAATTGGCCCGGCTGGGTAAGGCTTCGCCTGCTGCGATGGACCGGCGCGCCGCATGAATCGATTCCTCGTAGCGGTGCATGTTCTTGTACGCGAGAGCAAGGTTTGCAAAAACCACCGCGGCCGATGTCATTTCGTCTGGCGATCCGTTTCCCAGTGCCAGTAATGCATCCAGGCGCTGGACCGCCTTGTTCGCCTGAGCCGACTCCTCGTCGCGCAGGTGGTCGCTGTCGGCCAGGATCATGCGATAGTCGGCGATTTCCGCCGACGTCAGCAACGCCTTTCGATTTCGCGGCGATGCCGAAAGAACCGACTCCACCAGCGCGTCGCCCTTGCGCAGACTTTCCGCCGCCTGCGCATACTGGCCAAGGTTGGATCGGCCCGGAACTCCCTGCGCCTTTGCGAGAATTCCATAAGCGGTAGCGATGTCCAGCGCAAGTTCCGGATCGGCGCCGGTTTCGCTGCCGAGAGCTTCGAGGTAATTCTTCGACATGTCGACAATTTCGTGTCTGGCCTTGGTCGATCCCGGTAATCCGCTGAGGACGTCATCGAGAGCAAGGACCTTGTTTGCGAGCTGCCGCACTTGAAGAAAACGCCGTTGCGCGATGGACCGTTCATAGTTCGCAACCAGCAAACCCGCCGCCAGCGCAGTTGTTGTGACTGAGGTTGCCAGCACGGGCACCCAGTAACGTCTGGCAAATTTTCGCAGGCGGTACGATATGTTGCCGGAACGAGCCTTCAGGGGCTTCGATTCCAGAAAAGCGCGAATATCGTTGGCAAAGGCTTCCACCGAAGCGTACCGCTCTTTCGGCTCGTGGCGCAGGGCCTTGGCCGTAACATAATCGAGATCTCTGGGAAGACGGCTGTTCACCCTGGACGGAGCCGGCACTTCGGAATTTCCGGAGTCTGTAAGAAAACTGCGCGCTTCGCCGTCATTCTCGCGCGGCGAATTGCCGGTGAGGAGTTTGTACAAGACGGCGCCAAGGGAGTAGACATCCGTGGCGGTGGTTTGCGTAATGCCACGAAACTGTTCCGGACTGGCATAACTCG
>DASXLG010000011.1 GCA_036496425.1 Terriglobia bacterium
CGACGCTGAAGTTCTTCCAGCATCCGTTTTCGTAATCGGGTCATAAGGTGTCTCCTTTGACCCCGAACTTTATTGTGGGATTATCTGGTTGGGTAAGCTAACGCAGCAGCGTCCGCCGCAGCAGCGGCTTCGTTCAAGTCGGTAAACCGGAAACGGACGATTACTCTCCATATCTCGCCCAGCGTTTACCGGCCACTTATCCGTCACATGAATCGTTCCACAGCGATGGCTGATATAAGCCATTGACTTAGTAAGTCGGTGGCTTATATGTACGAGAGTGGAAGCCGCCTGGGACGAGGCGAAAAACAATGCCAATCAAAAGAAGCACGGTATCTCGTTTGAAGAAGCTGGCGTTTTATTCACTTCCGGCGTAGATTACCTCGAAATTTTCGACGAGTTTCATTCCCACATGGAAGACCGCTTCCTTGCCATTGGACCATACACCGAAGTATTCGAGGACGCAGTTCGAATCATCAGCGCCCGGCCGGCCACAAGCCGAGAAAGGTCGATGTACCAAGGACATTTGAAGGAGCACCAACGATGACGGATATTCCTGAAATCACCTCACAGCAGATGTCCCGGGCGATCTCCGCCCGGGTTCGGAAACGTCTTATAGCTGGACAGATCGAGTCTGGTGACGATGTCGCCGCTCTGCGGCGCTTTGTTGGGCTGACGCAAACTCAATTTGCTGAAGCGATGGGAATCAGTGTCCATACTCTCCGAAACTGGGAACAGGGGCGGAGACGGCCAGAAGGCCCCGCGATAGGGTTACTCCGGATTGCCGCTCGCCATCCCCGAATCATTCGCGAGAACGTCAAGTCAGTAGCGTAATTGAATAAGATTGAGCTCTGGCAGCCGCCGTCCGCAAAGCCCTAAGGGCTTTCCACTGCCGGCCCGACAGCCGGCAGGTTGGGCCAGGTGAGCTGCCCGCCCGCAAGGGAGAAAATCGCGACTTTCGAAATCGGCCGAGCCGTTCGGCATCAAGGGCAAATTCGCGCGTGTTATCATCGTCAAATGAGTGATGCCCGGGAGCTCGAAAAGGCGGCAGAAAATTTACGGATCGCCTTGGAGATGTTTGGCTTGGGCGAATCGATCATGCGTCAAAACCTGCGGCGGAGTTTTCCCGATGCCACAGGCGAGGAGATCGAGGCAAAGCTGTGGGCTTGGTTCTCTGACCATCCCGGCGCCGAATTTGGAGATGCCCCCGGCAGACTGCGTCCCCTATCCAATGGATGAAACACGGCTGCACACAGCCTTGCGGTCGATCTGTAGAGATCTGACGGAGATCGGCTCGCCATACGCACTTGTCGGAGGGCTGGCCGTCTCCGCCCGAACGGAACCCCGCTTTACCAAGGATCTGGACCTTGCCATTTCAGCAGCAAGCGATCGGAATGCCGAGCATATCGTGCAATCTTTACGAACCCGGCTTTACCCGCCCTACGCCGCGCTGCAACCGAACTCGACTTGGCTGTCGCCGGTGAGGCAGTCCGCCTGATCGAGAGTCGTGGTTTCAATCGAGACAAGAATCTCGGTGCAGACTTAGAAAATTTCCTTCACCATATTTGAGCACCGTTCGGAGGTTACGCCGCGCGGTGGGCGAATCTGGAAATCAGAAAGATAAGGTCGGAAATCGCGACAGGTTTGGCGAGATGTTCCTGGTATCCGGAGCGGATCGCTCTTTGCCGGTGGTCCTTGCCCGCGAACGCGGACAGCGCAATCGCCGGGGTTTTCGCCAGGTCCTGGCCGAGTTCAGAGCGGACCTTCTTCATGAATTCGAAGCCGTCCATTTCCGGCATTCCGAGATCGCTGAGAATGATATCGGGGCGGTAGGTCTTCAGAATCTCCAGCGCTTCGGCGGCGGAATTTGCGGCAATGACGGCGGCGCCATATTCCTCCAGCGCTGTGCATAGCATATCTGCGGTATCCGGATCATCTTCTACCGCCAGCACTTTGACATGGTTCAATGTCGCAGAGTCCTTTTCGCGGCGCTCCGCGTCCAAAACGCGGACAGCCGGGATCGGAAGCCTGACAATGAAGGTTGCGCCGCGGCCTTTTCCTTCGCTGTGAGCGATGGCCGTTCCGCCGTGGAGTTCGATAATGTGCCGGACAATGCTCAGGCCGAGCCCCATTCCGGCATGCCGTCGGGTCGATGAGGCGTCCTCCTGGGTAAAGCGGTTAAAAATGACAGGCAGCATGTCCGGGGCAATACCTTCACCGCTATCGCTGACGCTGATCTGGAACTGGCTGCCGATGCGGCCGAACTCGACCCGGATCTGGCCATCCTTGGACGTGAACTTGATCGCATTGGTCAGCAGGTTATAAATCACCTGCTGCATGCGCTCGGTATCCGCGAAAATCGGCTCGGCATTGGCGGGCTCGACGACCAGTTCGATCGATTTTGCCGATGCTGCCGGACGCACCGAATCCACGGCGGTTTCAATCAAGGCAACAGGATCGGTCCAGGCGGGTATGATCTTCAGTTTGCCCGTCACAATTCGCGAGACACTGAGCAGATCATCGACGAGCTGCGTCTGCGCTTTCACGTTTCGTTCGATGACGGCCAACGCCTTTCCCAGCTTGGCCTCGTTCGCGCCGCCGCGCTGGAGCAGGCTCACCCAGCCGTAAATGGCAGTCAGCGGCGTGCGCAACTCATGCGAGATGATGGCGAGAAACTCGTCTTTCGTGCGGTCCGCCTCGTGCAAATCGAGGTTTGCCTTTTCAAGACGCGCATTCGCCTGAGCCAGCTCCACGGTTCGCTCATCGACCAACCGCTTCAGTTCGGCGCGGGCCGACTCCTCCGTACGCTTTCGTTCGGTCAGGTCGCGCGTAACTTTGGCGAAGCCGCGGTGAGCGCCTTCGTTATCGTAAACCGCGGTGATGACGACGTTGGCCCAGAAGCGGGTGCCGTCCTTGCGGAGCCGCCACCCTTCATCCTCCACGCGGCCTTCCTTCAGCGCGATCTCCAACTCGCGTTCGGGCTTACGTGAGCGTTTATCCTCCTCGCTATAGAAGGCGGAGAAGTGTCTGCCAATGATTTCCCCGTCCGTCCAGCCCTTCAGGCGCTTCGCGCCCTCATTCCAGCTGAGAATGAATCCGTTCGGATCGAGCATGAAAATGGCGTAATCGCGGACTTCGCTGACGAGAAGGCGGTAACTTTCGGCATCGAGAGACTCGACAGGCAGTTTGTCTTCGCTTCCTGGCATGTTCAAAGAGAGCCGGCTGGGATTCCCCAATCTCCGTCGTTCTAAAACGTTAACGCGAATCGGCAAGCGCCTGCAAACGGAAATTATAGAAATTATGTATGAACAGTCCGGTTTTTGCCTTTCGAATTCATGGCGCGCCTGGTCCCGATCCAATAAATGAGGGCACCGACCCCGACGAGGCATGCGCTCGAAGCGACGAGTTTCACGACGGCGAAGATCTTGTTCGGTTCGTCGTCCGGCGGAATGCAGGCGAGAATGCTCGAGATCGCCGTCGTCGCCAGGCCCAACACAGCCATGAGAATGGCGACGGGTTTGCCGCCCGGAATTCTCATGACGCCTTCACCGGCGGGCTCATTTTGCAGTCGAATCACCGCAGTGAACATATAGATGAACGGCAGGAAATACGAAATCACACCCATCCCGACCAGGAAGTCATACGCGCCCTTTACCGATGTTCCCGCCTGCCCGAGAAAAATGAAGACTGCGGCAAGCACGGCTTGAACGGCCATCGCCACATAAGGCGTCCCCCATTTCGGATGAACCCGCCCGAACGCCGCCGGCAGGAACTTGTCCACGCCTGCGACAAATGGAAGCCTCGATGACGCCGCAAACCATGCACTGACTCCACCGATACTGCTGACTGTCACCAGGAATGCCGCAAACGGCGCGACCGGCGCTAAACCGACCCGTGCAGAGATTTTGTTCATGGCCTGCATGAATCCCTGCAGGCCGCTGACTTCTTCAGGCGGCAGGGCAACCAGCACGCTGGCCGTCGCCGCTATATAAATGACGGTGATGATGACGCCTGCAATCAGCAGTGCGCGAGGAATGTTCCGCCGCGCATTTTGAATCTCATCGCCCATGGTGGATGCGCCTTCCACACCGCCAAAGGCGAAGGCAACCGTGGACCAGAAGAAAACGTTCTTGAAATCAAAAGACGGGAGAACTGTCCCGGAGGTGAAATGCGTGGCCGAACCGAAACGAAGCCAGGCGGCGAAACCCATCAGGATGAGCATCAGAGCAGGAAGCCAGGAACCGATCGCCCCGAGATTATGAAGCCACTTTCCGATATTCAAGCCGACCAGATTCAAAAAGAAGCCCAGGGCCAGGCCGGCAAGCGCCACCACAATGAAATAGAGGCTGTTGGTCGAAAGGCGCTGCCATCGTTCGCCGCCCATGAACAAAGCATTCCCCGCGGCAAAATAAAGCAAGGCCGGATAATACGGAAGGTTTGCGGTCCAGTACATCCAGCCGGTCATGAACCCCGCAAACTCGCCGAAAGCCTGCTTGCTCCAGAGATACATTCCGCCTTCTTCCGGATAACGAGACGAGAGTTCCAGCACGCAAAGCGTAAGCGGGACGAAATATGCAACACAACCGGCAATCCAGATGACGATCGAACTCGGGCCTGCCGCGGCGGCAGTGGCGATCCATCGCAGACTCAGGGCGGTGACCAGGTAAAACATCACCAGGTCCGGGAGCCCCATTGCCCGTTTCAGCCGCGCCTTGGACATGCCGCAGCATTCTAATGTAATAACATGGGCTAATGGATGACTTCATGCGCGCTGCTGCACTCGAAGCCGAAGCCGGCTTGCGCCAAGGCGGCATACCGATCGGTTCCGTATTGGCATATCGCGGCACGATCATCGGCAAGGGCCACAACCGGCGGGTGCAGAAAGGCAGCGTCGTCCTGCACGGCGAGATGGATGCGCTCGAGAATGCCGGCAGGCAGAGCGCCGCGGTCTACAAAGAATGCGTCATCTACACCACGCTGTCCCCGTGCGCGATGTGCAGCGGCGCGATACTGCTCTACGGAATCCCGAAAGTGGTCATCGGCGAGAATCGCACATTCCTGGGCGAAGAAGATCTGCTCCGCTCCCGCGGCGTTGACGTCACCGTTCTCCAGGATCCGGGCTGCATCGCGCTGATGGAGCGATTTATCCGCGAACAGCCGGCACTGTGGAACGAAGACATCGGCTATTAGCCGCAGATGACGCGGATGACGCAGATGGGGACATTAAAGCGCCGTGGATGTCCCCATCTGCGTCATCCGCGTCATCTGCGGCTAATAGCGCACTTCCTCGAGAAATAAGCCCGAAGCCGGCGCCGTCCAAGCGGCTACATCCAGCTTTGGATCGCCGCGGCCGCCGACCAGCTTTTCAAACTGCTCCAGGGTTACTTCACCCTTGCCGACCTTTACCAGAGCGCCGATCACCCGGCGCACCATTCTCCACAGGAAGTGGGACGCTTCAATGCGGACCTGAATGATGTCTTCCGTGGTCTCGATTTCCGCCTTCTCCACCTCGACGATGGTCGACTCATCCGGACGCGAGGCGTCTGCCGCGCGAAAACAGATGAAATCATGACGGCCGGCGAGAAGCGAAACTCCCTGACGCATTCGTCCGAGATCGAGGTCCTCCTTAACCCACCAGACATATCGCTTCGTGAAGGCCTGCTTCCTGCGGGAAATCTGATAAATATAAACCCGGCTGCGGGCGTCATGACGCGCGTGGAAATTGCGGGGAGCACGGTCCACCTGGAGGACGACGATGTCCGCGGGCAGCAGATCGTTCAGCCGGCGTGCGATCACCTCCGGCTCATGTTTGACGGGCGCCGCCGCCTTGATATGAACGACCTGCCCGAGCGCGTGCACGCCGGCGTCCGTACGTCCGGCTCCCTGCATTTCGACGTCATGACCAAAGACTTCGCGCGCCGCTTTCCGGAGTTCGCCCATGACGGTGCGGGCATTTTTCTGCTCCTGCCAGCCGCTGTACCGCGTCCCGTCATATTCGATTAACGCCTTAAAGGTTGTCATGTGTTATATAACTGCCCGGGTTCTATGCAGGCAACATCGCAAGAAGAAGCCGCCGCCCCCCGATCCGCTAGTCTGAATGCGGTTCTGCTGTTTGCGCCAACCATTTTTTTAAGCGCCTTCCTTCTCTTCTGCTGCGAGCCGATGGTCGGCAAAATGATGCTGCCGTACCTGGGGGGCGCAGCATCGGTCTGGATCACCTGCCTGCTGTTCTTTCAATTGATGCTGCTCACCGGCTACGGATACGCCCACGCGCTCGAGCGTTACGCCAAGGTCCGGACACAAATCGCCGTTCACGCCGGCCTGATGCTGATAACAATGTTTTTTCTGCCGATCCACTTTTCGGCAAGACCGGCTGAACTGGCGAGCGCGCATCCGGCAGTGTGGCTTATGGGCATACTGCTGGGTTCTGTCGGCGTTCCTTTTTGCATTATTTCGACAACGGCGCCGCTGCTTCAGAACTGGCTCTCCAAGACCCAAACGGCATCCGGGCGGGATCCCTACTTCCTTTACGCGATAAGCAATGCGGGAAGCCTGGCGGCGCTGCTGACCTACCCTGTGCTTATCGAGCCTCGATGGGGAGTGAGGCTGCAAAGCTCGTACTGGTTTGCGGGATATGCGGCATTGGTGCTGCTGGTAGCCGCGAGCGCCCGCATCGTATGGACAAAGCCGGCGCAGGCCGCACTTGTAGCCGAAAGGGAAAAGGCAGCCTGGCAAGATCGGCTGTTCTGGCTGGCCGCAGCCTTCGTACCATCCGGTTTGATGTTGGCGGTGACGAACCACATGCTGCTCAATCTGGCGTCAGTACCTTTCCTCTGGGTAATGCCGCTTGCGATCTACCTCCTGACGTTCATGATCGCCTTCGCGCGGCGCCTTCGGATTCCCGCAAGAGTTCTGTCGTTCGCGGTGCCGATCGTCCTACTTGTGCTCTTCCCGCTGGTCGCAGTCTCTCAGCCGGTGGCCGGTAGGTCTCTGAAATGGATATTGGGGGCGCACCTGCTTGTGCTGTTTGCCGGAGCGCTTTTGTGTCACACCGCGCTTGCTTCGCGGCGGCCGCAAACCGCACAACTGACGGAGTTCTATTTCTGGGTGGCTCTCGGCGGCGCGCTGGGCGGAGTATTTGTGGCGGTCGTTGCCCCGTTCGCGTTCAGCACCGTGCTCGAATATCCGCTTCTGGTCGCGGTGATCGCGTTCTTCCGTGAGACCCGCGAAACCGATCCGAAATGGAATTGGGCCGATTGGGCCTATCCCGCCGTGATCGGTCTCATGATCGCCGGAACCTGGTACCTGTTTAAACAAGCGAGTGTGGATGTAACAAGCGACACCAGGACATCGCTCGCGGCCGATGCGGTCCTGGTGCTCGCCGCATTTCTGGCGCAGGGGCGGCGCCGGCGCTTCGCGATGACGCTCGCCGTGCTGATCGCCGGCTACCATCTGGCTCTTCCCGGACTCCTGGACGATTACCAGGTCCTGCAGGTCGATCGGGATTTCTTCGGCATCAAGAAAGTCGTCTTCGACCGCGACACCAACATGCGGAAACTTTTGCACGGCGATACGCTTCACGGCGTGGAGAGCCTGGACCTCGGGCTCATCGGTAAGCCGCTTTCCTACTATCACGAGACCGGTCCCGTCGGCGACATCATGAAGCTCATCGCTAGCCGCCCCAATCAACACGTCGCGGTTGTGGGCCTGGGAACCGGAAGCATGGCCGGATGGGCTGCGCCCAACCGCCGGATCACGTTTTTCGATATCGATCCGCAGGTGCCGCGGATCGCGCGTGGGTTCTTCACGTATTTGCGCCGCTGCGGCGGTGACTGCAACATCGTCATCGGTGACGGGCGGCTTTCGCTCGACAAACAGCCGGACGGCGAGTTCGACGTGATCATGCTTGATGCATTCAACTCCGATTCCATCCCCGCGCATCTGGTTTCACGCGAAGCCGTCCGGATGTATATGAGGAAGTTGAAACCAAATGGATTGATCCTGTTCCACGTTTCCAATCGTTACATGGACGTTGAAGCGCTTGCCTCCGCCGTAACGCTCGACGCCGGCCTGCAGGGTCTGGTTCGATACGACGACGACGAGATACCGGAGGGCAAAGCCAGCTCGGATTACGTCGTCGCTGCGCGGCACGCGGAAGATTTCGGTCCGCTGCAGGACGACATGAACTGGTCGGCAGTCGAAAAAACCGACGGCGTTCAGGTCTGGACGGACGATTATTCCAATATGCTCGCGATCGTCAAATGGCAGTAGTCCGATTGCGGAACAACGTCAACGCCGCTCCCCAACAAAGAAATTAGCCACAAAAACCACAAAAGGCACAAAGAAGCGAGGTCTCCCCTTTTGTGGCTAGTCTCTTCATTGAACATGCAGGGTGGCGCCTTCCGCGATGTGAACCGGCTTGCCGTCGTTTTCATAATTCCGCATGAAATCCGGGTCGTACCAGGCGTCGGTTTCAACATCGCGCCATGCAAACATTTTGTAATCACCCGGTGGAATCCGATCGAGGCTGAAGTGACCGGAAAAATCTGTTACCACGCTTCGATACAGATCGGTCCGGTTTCGAACATCCGGCACCAGAACGACGGTGGATTCGCCCGCAACAGTCCCGTCGATTGAGCCATAGTCCGTGCTCAGCACGATTTCCAGCAGGCTCGACGGAGGACGATCCAGCTGAAGGCCCGCTGCCAGAACATCGATCGTCCCCAGCCGAATCGATTTGACGTATAGGTTCTGCGGCAACTGCGCAATATTGACGCGGAAGTCCCCGGCGTTCGCGGCGAGGGTGAGAGCGCCGTTCGCCAGCGGAACGCTATACGAAGGTTTCGGCAGATTTCCACCGACTCCGAAATCCGGCTGCAGGCTGATGCGCAAAGGACTGATGTCCTGCCTGGCGCCTGTTTTGCTCTCGAATGTAACTCGCCCCTGGATGTTGAAAGCGGGCGATGTTCGGATCATTACATTATCGATATCGGCGTTCTCGACGTGCACTCCCGCATACCCAGTGCCTTGCGCGCTCGCGATCAGAAGGTGCATTCCCGGATTGAGCAGCAGATCGAAAGCGCCGTTGACGGCCGAACTGCTTTGCTCGGTGAACGGGGAGTCGAAAATTCCGCCAGTGGCCGTTACGCTTCCATTTTGTGCGGGACGCCCTGAGACATCCACGATGACTCCACGCACATGTACCGGCCGCACCGGGCTCAGCGCGATGTTCACACCACCGAAATCGGCTCCTGCCTGTAAATCCACCGGCGACGCGCTCAATTCGTCCGGCGTACCGGGGAAGTAGATCGGCACGTAACGATCGGCTTTTGCATCACGATCCGGAACCGGATCTCCGAGGGCGGGATCCGCGACGACATGGGAGGACAGCGAAAGCCCATTCAGCATCACGGCCCCGCCAAACTTGCGGATGGAAGCGAGCATTCCGTTCTCACCGTCTGGATGCAGGGCGGTAATGTAGTATCGCCCTGCAGGCAGACCGAATAACCGGTATTCGCCCAGATCGTTGGTGATGGAGGATTGAACGAACGTCAGCGTACGCTGGCCTTGCGGATAGGTTGCTTTCAAGACCTGCACGTCGACATTGCCGAGCGGCTCGCCGCCCGCGTTATAAATGCGGCCCGATATCGCGCCGGCCGGCGCCATCGAAACCTGCACATCGGATATCGGCTGGCCGGCCACAACGGTAACAGCCAGAGGCGAGCGGAAGTAACCCTGGCGCCTGACATTGATCCGATAACGGCCTGGCCTCACGTTCTGGAACTGGAATCGGCCGTCTGTATCTGTCGTGAGGCTGTCGATTAGGGAACTCTCGTTCGCATCGCCGCGAAGCTCCACCAGTGCCTTGGACAACACTTCCCCGCTTCCCGCTCTCGTAACGATTCCTTCAATAGAGAAATTCTGACCGAAGGCGACACCGAAGACGAGCAGCACGGGAAGCGCAGCGCAGGCAATCCGCGGCACTTTCATGGAATCACCGTCAACGTCAGGGCTTCATTATCGCCTTCCGTGATGTGAACCCTCGTGCCGCGGGTTTCGTAGGTCCGCAGGAAGTCGGGGTCCAGCCACGCTCCGCTTTCCACCTCGTCCCAGGCGAAGACCGTGTAATCGCCTGGAGTGATGCTTTGGATCCGGAAGCGGCCGGAATCGTCCGTTGTCGCAACCTTATAAAGATCTTTTCTGAAGCGGTATTGAGGGTCCGGCACCAGCACAACCGTGCGGTCCGCAAGCAGCTCCTGACGCGAGCCCACTACCGATCCCGCAATGCTGCCGGCGTTCAGACCGATGACGACGTTCAACAGGTTTCCGGGTTGACCGGTGAGGTGGAGACCTTGATCCAGTATGTCGATATCACCTAAACGCATCGACTTCACATAGGAATCGGGAGGAAGACCGAAGACGGTCACATGAAAATCGCCCACATATATGCCTTCCACCGTAAATGAACCGTCGTCATCCGGCGGCGGATTGGAGAAAGGGCCGCCTACCGGCATCCCCACGATGCTCTGGTCACGCCCCAGCGGCGCCAGCCGAAGACTCCAGAGCGGCGGCTGGTCACCCGAACGCGAGCGGCCGTCGAATGTGAAGCGCCCCGACAGGTTAAACGCAGGAACCATGGGAATGGCGATGTTCTGGGCGTTATTGTTGCCGATTTCCACCGGCGCCATTCCGAGCATCCGGTCCCGCGACGCAAATAACCAATAGCTGCCGGGCGCCACACCTGCCAAATCGAATTCTCCGCGCGAATCGGTTTGGACGCTCGGAATAATCACAAATGACGTCTGCGCTCGAGGTACCGCCACGATGCGTGTGCCGGCCAGGTTTGCGACAGTTGTCCCGGCAATCGCGCGGCCGCGGACGTGCAGCGCTGGAACCACTCCCGAAGTGACAGACATGTCCACACCGCTGGAGGCCGCGCCCGGACCCACATCGATCGGTGCGGCGCCCTGCTCCGCCGTCACGCCGGGGTAGAAAACAGGAATATAGGTTTCCTCAACCACCTCGCCCGTCTTCAGCCTGCGCTTATGGATCGTGGGCTCCGCAGCCTGTTCACTGGTGCCGAAGCGGGCAGGGCTCGTGATGTGGACGGCGCTCACTTTGCCGCCCGGATTGCGCGGGTCCGACGGAAGCTGTGGGATATCCGGTTTCGCGCTGATGTAATAGCGGCCCGGCGCCAGCCAGAACAAGCGGTACTCGCCGCGATCGTTGGTCTCCACTGTTTGCACATTGGTCATGATCCGCCGGCCATCCTTATATACGGACCGCAATGCATTGACCTGCGCTCGCGCGACGGGTTCGCCATCTTCATCAAAAATTCGGCCGGCGATCGATGCGGTCAGCCCCATCGCCAGTTGAATACCGCTCAGTTTTTGTCCGGGAGCTACGGTTAAGGGCACGCCCTGCGACGTCGGTGTTCGCTGGCCATATTCGGCGGGTACATAGCCGCCAGTTGGCCGGGTTGCGATGAGCCGGTACGTTCCCGGTGGGACGTTTTCAAAAAGGAACCGCCCGTCGGAGCCCGTTTTCACCGCATACGACTTGGCCCTAGGCGCATCGGGATCGGTGTTCGTGATCTCCTGACGCAGCTGCACCGTGGCCTCAGCCAATGGTTCGGAGGAGCCGAGTTTCACCACGACGCCATCCACCGAGGCTGAAGCCTGGAAAAGCAACGCGATCAATGCGGCCAGGACGAGATTCATTAAGACGATTCTACCGCCGTAATGGGTGGGTTCAAAAAAATGAGAGGTTTGAGGCTTTGCGAATTGAAGTCGGCATCATTCCCCTCCGTTTTCAAGGAGGGGTGGCCGCGCGATCAACAAAAAGCCGCGAAGCTCCTTCGCCGCGCGGACGGGGTGGTTAGTAACGAACCGCGAAGCGCTCCTTATTTGTTGATGGAATTTACTAACCGCCCCGTCTACGCCACTAAGGAACGGGACCTTTTTATTAGCGGCGCAGCCACCCCGCCTTGCAAAGGCGGGGAATGTCGCCTCACACGAATCTGCTGTCCTACCAAAACAAATGCCAAGAACTACCCCCTCGCCATTCCCCTCTGCCACAACGCGCACAAGGCCGTGTTGTATAAAGAAAGCGCGGTGGTGACCTGGCCGAGATGATTGTCGTGCGTGGAAATAAATGCGGCACGGCCGGCTACATCCGGGTGCAGATTGCCTTCGGTCGAGCAATCGATGACGATGGCGCCCTTTCGGACATTCCGTACCAGATCATCTTCCGAACGGGCTGGAAATGCCGTGACAACGATGTCCGCCGTTTCGAGGAGATGCTCCCGTTCGTCAGCCCTGGTCTGCTCGTGGACAATGGTCGCGGTGGCGCCGATTCGCATCAACATGTTTTGAAGCGGAATTCCAATCCGCGGCGAACTGTTGAAGATGACGGCAGTCGGGCCCTTCTGGTGCAGGTCGCGGGGAAACATATCCTTGATGGAATGGTGCTGGTGTAAAAGCGTCAGGATTGCCTTTGCCGTGCAAGGCACAACCCCTTCGTATTTCTGCTCCTCGTCGACGGTTTTGATATTGAGGGCCATCCGGCCTGTGTTTTCGACAGTCAGGCCTTCTATGTCCTTCTCCGGCCGCACGCGTCTGAGGAAATAATCCTCGGTCTTTCCAAATGGAGCGGGAAAGAAGATGAATGTGCCATAGATGCGCTCGTGTACCTGAGCGCCCATCAGGAGCAGTTCCAGCGCGTCGGCGCTCTGCGCCTCTTCGATGCGAAAATCCAGGCCGTGCTGACGGAATTTCTTGCCCATGTAACTCGCATACCGGCGGGAACCGCGATCGGTTTCGGCACCCGGCAGGCGCGGAAGGAATGCAGCGACGCGAATCTCCCCGCGATCCAGACCGGTGCGCTCCACCTGGCCGAGCTTTCGTTCGGCCTGCGCAAACATTTCTTCGGCCGCCGCGAGACAATCCAGCTTGCGCTGCGAGGGAATGGCCCGCGTCCAATTGGTGTCCGGTGTGAATCTCGTGTTCATTTCGGAACCCAGAAGGGTTCGCCGGTACGGATGAGTTGCACTGGAACCTCGGGGATGAAGGATTTCACCCACTGCGCCATCTCGAGCATTCCCTGCTCCTCGGAAACGGCGTGGCCCAGCATGATCCAGCCTTTCGGGATTCCGAGCGAGACGGCATCGAGTACGTATTCGGGACTATCGAAACCGCCATCCGTTTCCTGCAATTCCCCGCTGACGACCACATCGACATCCGGACTGTTGACTGCGGGCGTAGCGTAACCGACGCCCAGTTGAATGCGTCGGACTTTCCTGTTGGGATCACCGACCGCGCGAAGCGCCTTCAGTCCAAGCCGCTTCTGAAAGTCAGCTGCGAGTGCCCCCAGCGTCGTTTCGGGAATCGTGAAATGGTGCGACTGCGGCGCAGTTTCGGATTTGCTATCGAGGCCGAGAGCGCGCGCCAGTCCGACATAAGTAAAATCGGGCCGCTGCGCATGCATATGATCGTGCATTCGGAAAATGACGATGTTGTGCTTCGTCATGAAGTCGACCTTCACCTTGTACAGAGGGTCGTTATTGACGATTGTCACGTCGTCGCGGTCATTCCAGTACGTATCCTCGTGAGGAATGATCATGTTCAAGCCGGCTTCGGCGGCGCGCTGCAAGAGTTCGAAATTGCAGAACATGGCGGTGGCAATTCCCCTCACCTCGGTGGCGGCTCCGCCGAACTTGAACGTGTCGCGGTATGTCGCATCACGCCACGGTATGCCGAGATTGGCTTTGATGCGGGAGACGACTTCGTCTGCGGTGAGAGCCGGCATCAGACCGGCCTCCAATAGGGATCGCCATTCGGAATCCACGTCGCGGCGAGCTCAGGCACCACGGTCTTGATCCATTCCGCGCATAACTTCATGCCCGGTTCCTCCGAGACGACCCGGCCAAGGAGAATGAGACTCTTTTTTTCACCGGCCGCCACCTTGTCCCGGACATATTCGACGGACTCCCATTCCCGCACTTCACCTGCTATGACGGCATCAACGTCCGGCAACACCGCCAGTGCTGCCTGGATCGCCGTCGTACCGGGAAGCAAGCCGATCTTCTGGACTCTGAGCCTTGGATCCCCAACGATACGGATGCCACCGCGGGCGTTGAGTTTCTTCTTGAGATCCAAAGCCAGGGCATCGAGTCCAAGTGCGGGAACTGTCACATGCGCCGCGTCGCCTGCGGCTCTGAATTTGGACCATCCGAGCGTATCGGTAAGTCCCATTGCGAACGGATCGGGCCGGCGCTGCCGCCAGTGGTCGCTGAAACGCCAGACCACGAGGCCATTGCTCTTGATGAAGTCGTTTTTAGCCGTAAATACCGGATCGGGAGGTGGCGGCGGACCTCCCCGGCGGCCGGCGGGCGGCGTTGCGGCGTCCGATCTGGAATAGAACGTGGGCTCGCTGGTAATGACGAGGTTCGCTCCGGACCGCACCGCTTGTTTCAGGATGGTCAGCGTAGCCATTGCGGCCACGGCAATACCGTTGACGACGGTGGCCGGATCTCCCGCTTTGAACCCATCGATCGTTTCCGGTTTCCATTCACCGCCGATGCTCCGCTTGACGCGGTCTACGATCTCCTGCGCGGTCAGCGCCAGCGGAGGCCGCGCAAATCTCGAGTAAAAGATGGACGGCCCTGCGACGGCTCCGGCCGCTGACAGGGTTATGAAGTGGCGGCGTGGAATCGGCTTCATATGAGCTTCACGCTGTGGACTTTAGCGCACTCCAGACGCCGCTTCAACATGGTGTGTGAGCGACCTCCTGCCGGCTCTCGCCGGCTGTCCCCCTTTCCAAGGGGGACAGTAAAGCCACTCTCCCCCTGTTACAGGGGGAGAGCCGCGAAGCGGCAGGGGGTCGCTCACAAGGACGGTCAAGGATGGCCCGGCACCACCGCTGCAACCTCAGACGTTTTTGACGGGGCCGGGGCGGGAGGGGGATCCTGCGGCATGGCAATCCAGCACACGAGGTAGGCAACGAGCCCGGGCAGCGGCGGGAAGATCGCGGCAAGTATCCAGAGGATCCGGACCAGCGTCACATCCATGTCGAAATACCGCGCGACACCCCCGCAAACGCCGGCGATCTTTCCGTTGCGGGTACGGCTTAATGGAGGCCGCTCATAACTTCTGTGGATGGGCACCTCCACCGGCGGCTTCGGCGCTCCGCATTCCGAGCAGAAATGGGCATGGTCCTCGACTTTCCTTCCGCAGTTGCTGCAGTACATTTCCGCCTCCTGAATCGATAAACGATGGATGCAGGCAAAAAGTTCCAAAACGTGTATGCTTTGCCGATGAAAAGTCGGCTGGCGCTGATTGTGGCAGTGCTAACCATCCTGGCGGCAAGCAGTATGGGCGCGCAGGATGATGTTATTCGCGTCAATACCCGGCTGGTGGAAGTCGGCGTCGTCGTGCGTGATAAAAACGGACCGGTATCGGGCCTTACCAAAAACGATTTCACGGTATTCGATAACGGCAAAGCGCAGCGCGTCGAGGCTTTTTCCGTATCCCGGGCGGAACGCGCCAAAACCGCACCGGGTCCTCCACCGCTGCCCCCCGGAGTGGTCACGAACCGGACCGCAAAAGACGCGACCACCAGTGCGACCGTCATTCTCTTCGACAGGCTCAACACTGCAGACAAGTATCAGCGAGACAGCATGAAGCAACTGCTCGCCTATCTGAAAACGGCAAGACCGGACGACCTGACCGCCATTTACGTCCTGGGCGACGATCTGCAGCTCGTGCAGGACTTCACAAATGATCCGGACCGTCTGGTCCGGGCCGCTTCAAAAATGCCGATCGGAGATCTGCCGGGCGTCGACAACGGAACCGTTCAGGAAATTGCGCAAGCTCAGGCTGTCGGCCGCGTCACGCGGCGGAACGTCCAGACGGCAAGGGCGGAAGTTGATTATTCGCTGCAGGAGCGCAAGGATCCTACGGAGGATGCGATCCAGGCAATCGCGCGGCATTTAAGCACGGTGCCCGGCCGGAAAAGTCTGATCTGGATGTCGGCCGCCATACCCTTGTCGATCGCACCAGGTACCAGCCGTGACGGCAAAGACTCCGAGCTCGGACGTGCGACACACTTACTGACCGATGCCAACATCGCCGTTTACCCCGTCGATGCGCATGGCCTGCAAGCGGCCGATCCGCCGCGCGGCCGCCGCCCGCGGCCCCAACAGATTCCGCCACCGGATGCGATGATCCGGCTGGCCGACGACACCGGCGGGCGCGCGTTTTACTTCAACAACGATCTCGCAGGCTCGATTCGTACGGCGATCGCCGATGCCGAAGTCAGTTATATGCTGGGTTTCTATCCCTCGGAAAACGGCTTCGACGGTAAATTCCATAACATCAGCGTGAAGGTCGAACGAAGCAACGTCGAAGTCCGCCATCGCGCCGGCTACCTCGCAGTGAAAGATCAGGGTCCGAATGAGCAGGAACGTAAAGCAATCCTGAGCGAGCTGCTGTCGAATCCACTGGACGCGGCCCAGGTCGGACTGGCAGCATCAGTGGAAACCCTTGCCGGCAAAGCGCCGTCCTACCGCATTTCTCTGAGGATCGAAACCTCCGACCTCCACTTCGAGCATCACAACGACCATTGGATTGCAGCAATGGACATGGTGTTCGGGTTCGAACCGTTCAAACAAAAGACTGTACAGGTCCGGACCGTCCCCATTGACCTCACGGAAGACCGTTTTCGGACCGCGCTGGCGCGGGGCCTGATCATGCAGGAGACCGTGACAACGGATCGCCCCTACGATCGGCTTCACCTGGTATTGCAGGACCATGCGACGGGATTGGCCGGTTCCCTGTGGCTGCCACTCGCGAAAAACTAGATTCTTCCGAGATGTCCAATGTTAAACGTCCCATGTCGGTAAATTGGACGTTCGACATGGGACATTTGACTTTTGACATATGGGGAGCAGCGACTTGGTTGTACCCTATCGCGGGGAAACCGCTTGGTACGAATGATCGAACCTGCGCAGGCTGATGAACGGCACATTGATGCCGGAGCACGGCGGCGTGCGGCTCTGATTCTGACCGTCCTGACAATCGCCAGCGCCGTCATTGCAATCATCCTCGGCCTCATTTATTGGACAATGGCAAGGCGGGCCGTCACCGCCGAGCGCGAGCGGGCTCAGGCGGAAGCCATGCACGCGGTCGCCACGATCGACACCGAATTGAGGCGGCTGCCGCGTGTCATCGACGCGATCGCCGCCGATCTCAGCAGCGGACGCATCACGCGGGCCGGAATGCTCGATCGCCTGAAAGGCGGCATCGATACGTTGCCGCAGCTTTCCGGCGTGGGTGTGGCATACGTGCCTTATGCATACGACCCGAACCTGCGTCTCTACGCGCCGTATTATCAACGGACCGCCACCGGCGTAACCCTCATCGCACTCGATTCGCTCTACGACTACACGCAGTCGGGGCAGCAGTGGTACGAGTCCGCGCTCAAATCCGGCCGCACCTGGAGCGAGCCGGCGATCGCGGGCCCGGACTCCAGCGTCCAAGTCGAGTATTCCGCACCGTTTACTGAAGGATCGTTGCAAACGGGAAAAACCGCCGGAATCGTGCACGGGACGATGTCGCTCGCCGAAATCGACGATCTGATTCGCTCCCTCGACCTCGGCGAATACGGTTATGGGTTCCTTCTCTCCAGTAAGGGCGCCGTCGTCTCGCATCCATTCGCCACCAAGCTCGCTGCTCATGTTCTCGACACGCCATCGGCGGGCCAGCGCGCCACTATCCTCAAGATGCTGGAGTCCGTACGGAACGCGCAGGCCGGAAATGTCCAAGACGTGATGGATCCGGTTACCGGCGAGCCGAGTTGGGTCCTGACCGAGCGCGTGCCCTCCACCGGGTGGACCGTTGGCGTGGTGTTCCTGAAAGGCGCATCGGAAAGCGGCGATGTTTTCCGCCGGGCGCAGATGCAGCTCACGATTGCCGTGCTCATAACCGCCTGCCTGTTGTTGATCAGCCTGGCTCTGCGCAGCTATAACGGTAATATCAAACGTCTCTGGGTCGCCGTCATTGCCGGCTGCGGGCTGCTGGTGATCGGTATTGCCGCGCTGTGGATGGAGGGTTACGGCCAACCAAACGACGCTTCGAAGGCCGACACGCCGCTTGTCGACGCGGCGAGCGTCCGGAAGTTCATCCTCGATTCGACCCGGGCGTCGCTCAAACAAAAAGGCAGTCTGCCAATATTCGTTCCGACCGGTGTCCTCCTCCAGACTCTCGAAATCGCCGGGCCGAATAATATCAACGTCACCGGTTATGTCTGGCAGAAATATGCCCGAAACATTCCGGCTGCGGTCGGGCGGGGTTTTGTCCTTCCGGAAGCTTCGGACAGCAGAGTCACCGAGATCTACCGGCACAGCGATGCCGACACCGAAACCATCGGATGGCAGATAAAAGCGACGATCCGCCAGAGCTTCGACTATTCCAAATTTCCGCTGGATGAGCAGGATTTCCGGCTGCGGCTTCGTCACGCCGATCTGGAAAAACCGGCTGTCCTGGTTCCGGATCTCGACTCGTACCCGATCATCAATCCGCTCGCCCGCCTCGGCCTGGAGAAGAACTTCACACTGCCGGGCTGGGCCATCGCCCGGACGCAATTCAGCGCCGGATCGACCGATCCTTCAACGACATTCGGCATAACCACAGGCCCGCGCGATGCGCTCAACGAGCTCTCGTTCAACATAGTGCTGGACCGGAAGATCATCGAGCCGATGTTTTCGAATCTTCTGCCGCTCGCGGTCTCCGGATTCATGGTGTTCGCGCTGCTGCTCGTTGTAAAAGAGAGTACCCGGCCGACCGTGGTCAATATCCTGTCGGCATATTCCGCATTGTTCTTCGTCGTCATTCTGTCCGAACTGGATCTGCGACGGCGAATTTCCAGTTCTTCGATCATGTACATCGAATACTTCTACTTCGTGATGTATGGGGCCATCCTCACCGTCGCTCTGATCACGTTGACCAACGCGTATACGGGACACTTCCCGCGGCTCGAAAGCCGGGAACATCTGGTGCCGAAACTGCTATTCTGGCCGATGATCCTCCTATTATTGCTGGCCATTACCCTGATCACGTTTTACTGAGCTATGAGCGAAACAGCGATTTCACCGATCACGCGCCGTCTGTTCCTTCAGGCAGCGGGACTCTGTTGCGGATGGGCCGCCGTCCCGTCCTTCGCCCGTGGCACTGGTGACCGTTCCGAAATCGTGATCGGCATGTCTGCAGCACTTAGCGGGCCGTCCGCCCGGCTCGGCAAAGGAATGAAGCTCGGCATGGACTCGTTCATCAAACGCGCGAACGATGCCGGTGGAATTGGAGGCCGCAGGCTTCGCCTGGTCGTGCTGGATGATTCCTATCAGGCGGAACCCGTGCGGGCGAACATGGAACGGCTCATCGACGCCGAGCATGTCCTTGCTGTCGTGGGCAGTGTCGGGACTGCTGGAGCGGGAGTAGCCGTTCCGATCGCGAACGACCGTCACGTCCTGCTGTTCGGTGCCTTTTCGGGAGCCGCCGTTCTGCGCAAGACTCCGCCCGATCGTTACGTCATCAATCTCAGAGCCAGCTATGCAGAAGAAACCGCTGTGATGGTTCGCGGCCTCCTGAAGAAAGGTGTCAAGCCGCAGCAGATTGCCTTCTTCACTCAGGATGATGCGTACGGGGACTCCGGATACGCCGGGGCGGTCAAGGCCATTGAAGCGCTGGGATACGACGAGACCCGGAGCCTCGCGCACGGGCGCTATGCTCGGGGGACCCTCGATATCGATGACGGTCTGCTGGCGATCATTCAGGCACGGACCCGGCCGCATGCCGTCATCATGGTCGGCTCATACGCGCCATGCGCGAAGTTCATCAAGCTCGCCAGGCAATTGCTGCCCAATGGCCTGTTCCTTAACGTCTCGTTCGTCGGTTCGGAAGCGCTGACCGAAGCGCTGGGAGCGGACGGCGAAGGCGTGATCGTTTCGCAGGTGGTGCCACACTACAACACGCCGCTTCCCGGAACGATGGAATACCGTGCGGCGCTCGAGCGCTATGCACCTGGATCGAAGCCGGACTTCGTATCGCTCGAAGGCTACCTCGTGATGAAAGCATTTTCGTCCGGACTCGCGCGCGTCACCGCCGCGCCCACGCGCGAAGCCATTGTCGATGCCCTCGAACACGCCGGCACCGTCAATATCGGCATCGGCGTTCCGCTGCACTTTGCCCCCGAGGAGCATCAGGGCAGCCATCACATCTGGATGACGGAAATTCGCGGCGGCGCGCTTGTTCCAATCGAGAACTGGTAGCATCGGTCGCGATGCCCTTGCACAAAAACTCGATTTCGACATGGCTTGTGAGGCGACCCCCTGCCCTGCCTTCAGCCGGCTGGGGGTCGCTCACACACCATGGGCTGAATCATCTTTCCTTCCTGTGGTATGCTCTGCCGCAACGGGGGCAAGAATGCAATATCTATACAGGCGTGGAATGATTTTTTCGGCCGCTTTGCTCGTCGTCTCACTCTCCGCGGCCGCGCAAAACGGAGAACAATTCAGGGCTCGACTTTCTTTGGTGCCGCTGCTTGGCGTCAAGGCGGATGCTGTTGTCGGGACCGGTGCAGCTACCGCGGTTCTGAACGGGAAAAAGCTGACGATCAACGGCTCATTTGACAAGCTGGCATCGCCGGCGACGGTCGCCCACTTGAACCTCGGACCGGTGATGGGAGTTCGCGGCAATTCCATTTTCGATCTCACCGTGACCAAGACAGGGACTGGAACCACAGGCACGATTGCGGGCACGTTCGATCTTTCATCCGACCAGGTTGACGCGCTGAAAAAGGGCAAAATCTACATCCAGCTTCACAGCGAGGGAGCGCCGAACGGCCACCTCATCGGCTGGCTGCTCACTGACGCGAAGAAATAGGAGGACCTATGTTTGGTCTGAAAAAGCACTTTCTATTGGCATTTCTGGGAATCGTTCTTCTGAGCGTCCTGATCGTTGCCGCACAGCAGGCACCCGCAGCACAAGGAGGCGGCCAGCGCGCGGGTCAGGGTAGCGGCCGCGGCCAGCGGGCAGCAAGGGGAGGTGCGGCGGCAGCGGCTCCGGCTCCCGTGGGGCTTACCGTTACTGGTGAAGTGCAGAACTATGTTCCGGTAACCGACGCCATGTTGAGGAAACCGGATCCGGGCGACTGGTTGATGATCCGGCGCGATTATTCCGCTTCGGACTACAGTCCGCTGAACCAGATCACCAAGGACAACGTGAAGGATCTGCAGCTGGTCTTCAAGTCGCCCATGCACGAAGGCGGAACGAATCAGCCTGCGCCGATCATCCATAACGGCGTCATCTATCTCGCCAATACGGGCGGTATCCTGCAGGCACTGGACGGCGCCACCGGCAAGGTCATCTGGGAGAACCATCTCGGTGCCAACCTCGCGATGCGCGGCATCTCGATTTATCAAGACAAAATCTATCTCGCCAGCGGCAACCGCGTTCTCGCCGTCGATGCAAAAAACGGCAAGAAGGTATGGGATACGGAGATCGCGCAGGGCTACAGCAACTCGAGCGGCCCGCTCGTCGTAAACGGCAAAGTGCTTGAGGGCCTCGGCGGCTGCCAGCGCTATCAGGAAGAAAAATGCTTCATGAGCGCCTACGACGCGCAGACCGGCAAACAGGTATGGCGCTTCTACACGATCGCCACAACCGGCAATCCGGGCGCCGACAGCTGGGGCAATCTTCCGGACAAGAATCGCGCCGGCGGTGAAATGTGGATCACCGGCAGTTACGACCCGGTTCTCAATCTGACATTCTGGGGAACGGCCCAGGCCAAACCATGGATGACCCTCACACGAGGAACGGAAGGCGACGGTCTATACGCCAATTCGACGCTGGCGGTCAATCCGGATGACGGCAAGCTCAAGTGGTACTTCCAGCACGCTCCGGGCGAGGCTCTGGACCTCGACATCGTGTTCGAACGAGTCCTGGTCGACGCCCCCAATGGGCAGAACTGGCTTTTCACCATCGGCAAAGACGGAGTTCTCTGGAAGCTCGACCGCAAAACCGGCAAATACCTCGGCCACAAAGAAACCGTCTTCCAGAACGTATGGACCAAGTGGGATCCGAAGACCGGCAAGCCGACTTACCGGGACGACATCCTTCACGAAACTATCGGCAAGCCGGTGGATGCATGCCCGACCAGCGCGGGCGGTCACAACTGGCCCGCAACCAGCTACAACGCGCCGGCCGGCGTGATCATCGCGCCGCTGGTTCAAGCCTGCCAGACCATGGTTCCTCAGGCCGCCAACCTGGACAGCAACGGCAATGGCGGCGGCGCCAACCGTTCGTTCTACGAAATGCCTGGAAGCGACGGCAACCTCGGCAAACTGGCCGCTTACGACGTCAATACGCTGAAGGAAGTCTGGGCCGTTCAACAGCGCGCAACCTTCCTGACCGCTGTCGTATCGACTGCCGGAGGTGTGGCTTTCGTCGGTGACCGGAATCAGATGTTCCGCGCCGTGGACGTCAAAACCGGCAAGACGCTGTGGGATACGAAGCTGGCAACATCGGTCCAGGGCTTCCCCGCCTCGTATTCGATCAACGGGAAACAATACATCGCGGTGACGACCGGAAAAGGCGGCGGCAGCCCCTGGCTTGTTCCGAATACGGTCACGCCGGAAATCAATCCGCCGAACGAAGGTTTCGCGTTGTACGTGTTCGCTCTGCCCGATAAGAAGTAGAAGAAATCAGCCACAAAAGGCACATAAGGAACCCCTTGGGTTTTTTTATGTGCCTTTTGTGGCTAATTTCTTTTATGCAACATGCGCGCCGGTTGTTTCCACGTAGACCGAATACAGGGATTCGCTGGCGGCCATGAACAGACGGTTGCGTTTGGCGCCGCCGAAAGTAATATTAGCGCAGGTCTCCGGCAGCCGGATCATGCCGATACGGTCGCCATTCGGAGCAATGACCTGCACACCGGGCCGTGCTGCGGCCCAGATGTTTCCATCGCCGTCGCATCGAATGCCGTCGGCAGCGGAAGGCTAACCGGTTCCAGGTATATCGAGTTGCACGAAGCGTTTTCCGTTCCGGATCGATTTTCCGTCGATATCCCACACTTTGACCTCCCGGCCGCCTCCGGTGTCCGCGATATAGACCTTCTTGTAGTCGGGTGAAAAACAGATCCCGTTCGGCCCGCTGTTGGCGCCACTGTAGTAAACCTGTGGCTGCTGCCGAAGCGCACCTCCGCCGATAGCGGCTGCAAGAAATGTGCGGCGATTCATGATGCGCGCATTATAAATCAGCCCCGGCCGATAAACGGCATCTTCGTCGCCATGACCGTCATGAATTGCACGTTGGCTTCGAGCGGAAGATTCGCCATGTAGAGCACCGCGTCCGCGACATGCTTCAAATCCATCCGCGGCTCCATCATGGTTGAGCCGTTTGCCTGCGGAATGCCATCCGCCATTCGCTCGGTCAGCGTGGTCGCTGCATTGCCGATATCGATCTGGCCACACGCAATATCGTGCTGGCGGCCGTCAAGCGAGATGCACTTGGTCAAACCGGTAATCGCGTGCTTGGTGGCGGTGTACGGTGCGGAGTCCGGCCGCGGAGCGTACGCCGAGATCGAACCGTTGTTGATTATCCGGCCACCGCGCGGTTGCTGCGACTTCATGATGCGGATCGCTTCCTGAGCACACAGAAAAGCTCCGGTCAGATTCACATTCACGACGGCCGTCCATTGTTCGAAGGACAGATCTTCCATTGGAACTGCCGGAGCGCCGGTACCTGCGTTGTTGAACAGCAAATCGAGACGGCCGAATGTTTCCGCCGTCTTCCGGAACAGCCGGCTCAC
>DASXLG010000012.1 GCA_036496425.1 Terriglobia bacterium
TTTGTCCAGCAATCGCAAAACGATTTTTTCGCCGAACAGACAGGGCAGCACGGATACGCGGAAATCCAGGTCTTTCAGCTTGCCGGTAACGCGGGTACGGATTCGAATACGTCCGTCCTGAGGAACCCGTTTTTCCGAAATGTTCAGCCGCGCCATGATTTTGAGACGCGAGGTCAGCGCATCCTTCAGTTTCACGGGAGGGCTCATCACGGTCTTCAGAACGCCGTCCACCCGGAACCGTACGCGCAGCTCTTTTTCGAACGGCTCGATGTGAATGTCACTGGCGCCGCTTCGAAGAGAGTCGACCAGAATGAAATTCACGAGGCGGATGATCGGAGCCTCTTCCGACTGCGATTTCAGCGCCTCGGTATCGAGCTCCTGGTGATCTTCGCCGACAACCTGGAGGTTTTGCCCTTCCTGCTGCTCCGGCTCCGGCAAGTCGTCGAAGACTTTTCGGAGTTCCATATCTTTGGGGCTGCCGTAGTGCTTGTCGATGGCCTCACGAATCTGAGCTTCCGACGCCAGCAGCGGCGTGATCCGCATGCCGGTTCTGAACTTGACTTCGTCAAGCATGACAACGTCGTTGGGATCGGACAGGGCCACAAAGAGCACATTGCCTTCGCGGCGGATAGGCAAAATGGTCAGCCGGGACGCCCAGTCTCTCGGCAGGAGTTTGAGGACGTCGGGATCGACCTCGCAGGATACCGGATCAATGACGTCAATGCCGCACTGGCGTGACAGCACCGAATGCAGAATTTCCTCGGTCAGAAAGCCCAGTTTGATGAGACATCCACCGAGGCGGCCACCCTTGGTTTTTTGATGCTTAAGGGCCTGATCCAATTGATCTTGCGTGATAAAGTCGCCGCTGATGAGCAAATCGCCCAGACGAGTTGACGGTCTGGGGGCGCTGGCGGAGACTTGGCCTGGATCGAGTGCTAACGACTTCATAACTCGATCTGTATCGGCAGACCAGGCCGCGAAGCTTACAGCTAAAGACGCATTATCTTCTATAGGTTACGCCGGGAGGATCTAGAAGAGTCCGACGATGCGTCCGTCCGGAGTGACATCGATCTTGTTCGCTGCAGGAATTTTAGGCAACCCGGGCATTGTCATGATGTCCCCGCAGATGGCGACGACGAATTCGGCGCCGGCCGACAGCCGGACCTCGCGGATCGGAACCACGTGGTGTTTCGGAGCGCCCTTCTTGTCCGGGTCCGTGGTGAAGCTGTACTGCGTTTTAGCAATACAGACCGGTAAATGGCCGTAGCCGCGGTCCTGCAATTCCTTGAAACGGTCGCGGACCTTCTGATCGCCGATAATGTCGTCCGCGCCGTAGATTTCCCGGGCAATGGTCTGAGCCTTTTTCCAAAGCGGCATGTCGTCCGGATAAAGAGGATGGAACTGGGAAGGTGTCGTTTCGATCGTTTTGACAACGGCGTGAGCCAGGTCGGCGGCCCCGGGGCCTCCCCGAGCCCAGTGGTCGGATAAGACGCACTGGACCTCGAGTTGTTTGCAAAGCGCTTGCAGCAACGCCGTTTCGGCGTCGGTATCCGCGCTGAAACGGTTCACGCCCACCAGCACGGGCACACCAAACTTACGGACGTTCTCGACGTGGCGGGCGAGATTAGCGAAGCCTTTTTCGAGAGCTTCGAGGTTCTCCTGCTTGAGCGCATCCTTTGGCACTCCACCGTGCATTTTTAAAGCGCGGACCGTCGCCACAACGACAGCGCAATCCGGTGTCAAGCCCGCCTTGCGGCACTTGATATCCATGAACTTCTCGGCCCCCAGATCGGCACCGAAACCAGCCTCGGTCACGACATAGTCCGCCATCTTCAATGCCGTTCTGGTGGCAATGACGGAGTTACATCCATGAGCGATGTTGGCGAAGGGGCCGCCGTGAATCAGGGCGGGATTGTTCTCGATCGTCTGTACCAGATTCGGAGCGAACGCGTCCTTCAGTAAAGCCGTCATCGCGCCGGCCGCCTCGAACTGCGAAGCTTGAATGTATTTTCGATCTCTGGTCTGCCCGACAATGATGTTTCCGAGGCGTCTCTTCAGATCGTCGAGGTCCGCCGCGAGACAGAAAACCGCCATGATTTCCGAAGCGGCGATGATGTCGAACCCGTCCTGGCGCGGATATCCATTCCCGACCCCGCCCAGCGCTATCGCCATCTCGCGGAGCGAGCGGTCGTTCATATCGATGGCGCGCCGCCAGGAGATTCGTCTCGAATCCAGCTCGAGCGCATTTCCCCAGTACATGTGGTTATCGATCAGTGAAGCCAGCAGGTTGTTGGCAACACCGATAGCGTGGAAGTCGCCGGTGAAATGGAGATTGATGTCCTCCATGGGCACGACCTGCGCGTAACCTCCGCCCGCCGCTCCGCCCTTCACGCCAAAACACGGACCCAGGCTCGGCTCGCGCAGACAGATGATCGCGTTCTTACCGATGTGGTTCAGCGCATCCCCCAGCCCGACGGTCGTCGTCGTCTTACCTTCACCCGCGGTGGTGGGCGTGATGGCGGTGACCAGGATCAATTTCGCATTCGGCCGCGGCGGCAGCGATCTCACATAGTCGAGAGAGACCTTCGCCTTGAAATGCCCGTATAAGAGAAGGTCGCTGAGGTTGATTCCAAGCTTCCGGCTCGCCACCTGGGCGATCGGCTGCATATGGGCTTCTTGAGCGATCTCGATGTCAGTCTTCGGATTCTTATGTTGATCGTGCACAACCTTGAAAGGATAGAACAGTTAGCGCCGGATGACGAAGAGATTAGCCACAAAAACGAACCGGGTTGATTCCTTTTGTGCTTTTTGTGCCCTTTGTGGCTGATCTCCCCTCAGTGAACCAGCACCTGGCTTCCCTCTACCGGTTTCTCCCCAGGCTTCATCACCCACCTCAACGAAAACATGGTGATGGCGGAGATCAACGCTGGAATGGCAGCGGCATAAAACAACTGGCGCGGCATCCAGCCGATCATCAACAAGGCGCCGGCCACCGACGGTCCGGCAATCCCGCCGATGCGGCCAACGCCAAGACCGGAGCCGACTCCGGTCGAACGGAGGTTCGTCGGATAGTAGGTGGCGGCGAGTGCGTTGATGGCGCCCTGCCCGCCGACCACGCAGAAACCGGCGATGAAAACAATGATGAACAACAAGACCAACGACAATGCGGGCGCACCGATTAAGGCGATCGTGATGCACGCGATCAGGAACGCTGTACCTAGGACCGGGATAAAGCCGATCCGCTCAACAACCCAGGAAAAGAAGAACGTTCCGATAACCCCGCCCAGCTGCAAAGTGGTTGCCACCAAGGCCCCGGTGCGGACCGAACCAAAGGCTGCATTCACGACTGTCGGCAACCAGCTCGCCAGGAAATAAAGGTTCAGCAGGTTCATGAAGTTGATGATCCACAGCAGTGTGGTTCCAACAGCACGTCCTTCTGTAAAAAGATGGAGAATCGGAACCCCGCCGCTCTTTTGTTCGTGGACCACATACTCTGTCCGGCTGTCCACGGCAGCGGCCGGATCGATGCGCCGAATCCATTTCGCGAGTTTTTCCGGCGCCTTGCCGCGCAATGCCAGAAACTGAAGCGATTCGGGAAGGAACACCAGCATCAGCGTGCCGATGACCGCAGGTATCGCGCCGCCGACAAGAAACACCGAGCGCCAGCCGAACGCAGGAATCATCCAGGCCGAAATCAATCCGGCCAATGCCGCCCCAACGTTGAAACCATTGGTGACGACGATCATTAATAAGATGCGCATGCGGCGCGGAGAATATTCGCCGACCAGAGCGACGGCGTTCGGCATGATTCCACCAAGACCCATGCCCCCGAAAAACCGGATGGTGCGCAATTCGGCGATCGTGTTGACGCGTGACGTCATCAAGGTCACGACGGAAAAGAATAAAGTCGCACAAATGAGGACGGGTCTGCGGCCGACTTTGTCGGCGACCATGCTGAACAGAAGCGACCCAAACAGAATGCCGACCAGCGCCGCACTGAGAGCCGGCCCCATCTGGGCCATGGGCACGTGCCAATCCTGAATGATGGCGGGAGCAATCGGCCCGAGAGCCTGGACGTCGAAGCCGTCCATGATCAGGCACAGGGCGCAGAGGATGAAAATGCCAATCTGGAAGGAACTGATACCGCTCTTGTCCAGAATGTCCGAAATGTTTATAGCGTTGCGAGATTTAGACACAAAAGGCACATAGCTTTTTTAGCCGCAGATGACGCGGATGACGCAGATGGGGGCGCAAGCACGAACTTGATGCGCCCCCATCTGCGTCATCCGCGTCATCTGCGGCTAAAAAAGTTCTTCCTAAGGTTTATACGGTTTCGACGCCGCTTTCACAATTTCATTCAGCGTCGAAATGTTCTGCAGCGGCGGAGCATTGCTTTTGAATGTGCGGATGTAGGCATAAATATCCTTTGCCTGCTTATCGCTCATCGTGTTCGCCGCAAAGTTCGGCATACTGGCCGACGGCGTTTCCGGCGCGACGTTCGCACGGCCGCGAAGGAACTTGATGAAGTTGTCTTCGGTCGCGAGATTGGTTGTCCAGTGGCCCACGAAAGCACGGCCGGTCTCCCCGTTGAAGCCGTGACAGCCGTAGCAGCTGTAGTTGTAGAACAACGCCTTGCCGTTGGTGGCATTCCCGGTTACCGGACTCGTCGGAGGATTCGGATTACCGGCCACGGCGGCGCCGCGGCCACCGCCGCGGCCCTGAGCCAGGAACATGACGGGAACGGCCAGGGCCACAATAACGATTCGTGAAATGAGATTTTTCTTCACGGTAATTACCTCGGTTGCGTAACGACGTCGATCATGTAGGGATCGCCCCGCTTGACGCTTTCGACGCCACGTTTCAGTGCCGCAGCCAGCAGCTTCGGATCCGAGATCGGACCTTCGCCCGCCATGCCATACCCAGCGGCCATCTTCGCGTAATCGATATAGGGATTCCGCAAACTGGTGCCGATATGTCCCCGATCGGTTCCGCGGCCGCGCACGCCGGCCATATATTCGACGAACATCAATTCCTGATGCCAGGCGCGATTGTTGTGCATGACAGTCAGCATCGGCAGCTTGTGGTGGACAGCCGTCCACAAAATGCCGGGGGCATAGTTCAAATCACCATCCGTCTGGACATTGACGACGATACGGCCGCGGCTTTTCGCCGCGAGCGCCGCGCCGACCGAAGCAGGAGCGCCGTATCCCATACCGCCCGCGCCCTGTCCACCGAGATAGCTGTACGGCTTGTTGTGATCCCAGAGCTGGGCGTTGTGTCCGCCGGAGAAACTGCTGGGAGAAGAGAGGCACCAGTCTTCATTCATGATGAGCGGCCAGAGTTCGGAATAGATTCGCGCAGTTGAAACGGGGCTGCCGTCCCAGCCGGCCCGTTTCGCTTCGACAGCCTGCTTGACGGCTTCGACATGGGCTTTCTGGTTGGCTTCCGTATGTTTCGCAGTGCGGTCTTGAATCGTTCGTTTTTTGTCGGCTGTCAGTTGCCGGTTCACTTCGTCGATGATGCCCGGCAGACTGGCTTCCGCGTCGGCGGTGAGATTCATGCTCACACCGGCAGCGGCGCCGCCGCCCCTGCCGCCTCGGCCGCCACCGTTTCTGCCGCCGGTTCGGCCGCCGCCGTTCGGAGCAATGCCGCCGAACCCGACATTCATCGCATCACGAGGGAGCAGCGTCGCAAGGCCGGGTCCGGTAATCGAAGCCTGGGCACCGGCGGATTCCAGACCGAGCGTGTAATCGTAGTTGGTGTCTGCGCCCGGGCCGCAGAGCGGATGACGCTGCGGGAAACTCATCGGGCCGTTCGTCGCCGCGGTGCTCGTCGAGGCACCGACCAATTCGGCCAGCTGGACGGCGTTCTTGACGCCTTGCGGCGTCCGCAGACGGCCAACGGCGATGCGCGGATTTTTCGCATCGAGCAGGCCCGCGGCGATCTCCCTGGACTGGGCCGCCTCGATGCCGGCGATGCGCGGCGCCTGCCAGGCGGGAACCTTCGCGGTCTTGGCTTCGTCCTTCTGGATTTCCGTGTCGAGTACCACCAGCGTGGGCGCTTGAGGCGGAGTGATGGCCTCATTATAAGCGCGCTGAATGGCCGTCATGGCTTCATCGAGGGTCTTTGGCTGCGCATCCCATTTTGTAAAGCTGCGAACCATGGCCGCCATGTCGTTTGCCGTATGCGCCGCGATGAAACTCTTATCGCGGCCCGCCAGCAGAAGGATGGGCGTCCGATCGTAGTACGCCTGATAGATGGACATCGACGCGTGTTGAATTCCGATCGTGCCATGCAACAGGGCGCACATCGGTTTGCCTTCGGCTTTGCCGTAGCCGTGCGCCATGGTGACGGCGGATTCTTCGTGAAGCGCCGTGATGAATTCCGGCGTTTTGTTCGGCGGATTGCCGTAATTGATCAACGACTCCTGCAGCCCTTCGAAGCTGGAGCCCGGGTTCGCGGCGACATATTCGATCTGGAGGTCCCGCAGGACCTGAGTCATCAGATCGGATCCTGGACGCGTGATGGTGCGCGCCGTGACCGGCGGCGGCGTGACATTCCCGGCATCGCGGTCAATCTGTCCCTGGGTTGGAGGAGGAACAGCCCCGGCGCGGGCGGGCGCAGCTGCGGCGCGCTGTGTGGCAGCGCCGGCACCGGCCTGCTGGGCTTCGGCCGCTTCAACACTGGTCACGAGAGCGGCCGCGCCGGCGGCCGCGCCCTTTAAAAAACCTCGACGATTTACGGAGCTCTTCGACTTGGACATTATTAATCCTCCTGAGAACTGAGTTCAGTTCGCATTCGACTGCGGCGCCCTGCACACGAAGTTGGCCGCGTCATTTGTACTGCCTACACCTTTGTACTGCGCGGCCTGCGGGTAAGGGCAAAGCGGCCGCGCCATGTCGACTCGATTGTTGGTTACGTGATATGCCTGCATTTGATCCGGCGCCAAGCCCGACTCACGCCAGCGCTCGAGCGCGCCCATGTAATTCACCTGACTCGGGCCGGGGCCGCCCTGACAATGTCCCATGCCGGGGATCATGAACAGCCGGATCCAGTTATCCTGCTTCGCTCCCATCTTCGACAGCACGCTGCTGTAATAATTGATGGTATTGCCTGGAGAGATGGCGGTGTCATTCCAGCCGTGATACAGAATCAGCTTCCCGCCGCGGGCCTTGAACGCCGAGAGATCCGGGTTGATCGCGTTCACGATGTTGCCGACTTTTTCGTCGACCATTTTCAGATCGCGATCCAGATCGAACGTTTTCCAGTCCCAGTTGGCGTTGTCATACGCGACGAGGAATGATCCGAGCGAGACGGCCTGGGGCGCCTGGCCGCCGGCAATAGCGTTCCAGCCGGTTTCGCTGCCGAATTCCTTGCCCGGAAAAACGACCTCGCCGCTTTTGGTCTTCGCCGGAGCGTACATGCGCTTGACTGCATCAAGCTGCGGAGCCGTGAGGCAGTTCTCAGACTCGCCGGCTTTGCACAAAAGCACCGCCGGATCGAACTTGCACGAACGGGGATTCGTCAGCAGGCCGTCCTTGACCTTGTCCTTCTCATCACAGGCTGCCAGAACGGCCTTGTTCAGCATTGCGGCCTTCGCCGCGGGAACGACCTGAGCGGGGTCTTTCAGGACCGGGACGGCTACGCTGAGGTCCCAGGTATGCAAATGCGTCTGGTAATTCGCCGGCGCGCCGGCAACGATGGCGTCGAAGTCTTCGGGATAGCGTTGCGCCTCCATTAATCCCTGGCGGCCACCCGTCGAGCATCCATTCCAGTAGGAATATTTCGGCAAGCGATCATAGAACGTCATCATGATCGCCTTCGACTTGACGGTGGATTCGTGGACGGCCCGGTACGCGAAATCGACCAGCTTTTCCGGATGCTCGATTGCAAAATTCGCGGCGCCGCCTTTATGTCCCGTGTCTGTCGATGCGGTGGCATAACCCTCCTGGAGGGCCGAGGCCAAAGCCGGATAACTGATCACGCCAGCCCAGCCGCCACCGCCGACAAACTCAAACTTTCCATTCCAGTTCTCGGGCAGCCACACTTCCAGGCTGATTTCGGAATCCGCCGACGGCTTGAGCGTCGCAGCGATCCGGCAAAATGCCGGCACCTGCAATCCCGCAGGCGCGCCACCCCGTTGTCCGCCGCTGCCTCCTCCTGGAGGTGTGAAATTCCCGGCCGGAACAGACTCCGCCATCGTTATCGTTGTGTTGGGAAGTGAAACGGATTTCAGGCTTGCGCATGGGGCAGTGGCCAGCGCGGTGCTGAAAAGCACGACTGCAATGCTTGAGATCATTTATGCCTCCCGAATGTGGGCAAAATTATCACAGAATTTCATGGACAGGCACGAAAAACGGCGTATACGTGACCATTTACGGCCGGAGTTTCCGTGTCTATAATCTACCTGCAATACTCGTCGGGGAAATTGTTGAGAGGAGTGGGTCTATGAGGCGTCGTCTGCTTGCCCTTACGGCTCTGTCCGGCTTACTGCTGGCAGCCGGACCGGTGCTCGCGCATCATTCGTTCGCGGCGGAGTACGATAGCAACAAGCCCATCAAGTTTCAGGGCAAAGTCACCAAAGTCGAGTGGGCGAATCCTCATGTTTACTTCTATGTAGACGCGAAGGATGAGGCCGGCAAAGAGATAAACTACGCGGTTGAAACAGGCGCGCCGAACGGACTTTACCGTCAAGGATGGAGAAAAGACTCCTTGAAAGTCGGCGACATCGTCACCATCGAGGGCTTCCGGGCGAAAGACGGATCCAATACGGTAAATGCCCGAAACGTCATGCTGCCGGACGGCCGGAAAGTCTTTGCCGGATCTGCCGATGACGGCGGCCCCGGCGCGCAGAAGCCCTGAGCCTCAACATTAGTTTCTGGAGGCGCCGCCAAAACGCGAAAACCCTCAATAGCGCTCTGACCTAAACCCAGACGGCGGGCCACTATAGATATCGACAAAAGTCTATCCGTTGCGTAGAGTGCCGCTCTGGGTGAGTGATGAAGGAACAAAGCTCAAACATCGATCTGCATCGTTTACAAGTGCTGCTGGAAGCGGCCAGGCTGCTGAACTCGACCCTTGAACTGAACGAAATCACACAAATCATCCTCGATGTCGTTCGGCCTGAAGTGCATGTTGAACGGCTCTCCGTGTTCGTCGTCGATCGCGCAAAGGGAGTCCTCCGATCGATTGTTGCGCATGAGGTGAACAATCGAGACATCTTCGTGCCGCTCGGGATCGGGATCGCTGGAACGGTGGCGAAAACGGGCGAGGTGCTCGATATACCGGATGCCTATGCGGATCCGCGCTTTGCACGCGCGTTCGATCAGCGGCTCGGGTACCATACAAAGGACCTCTTTACACTGCCGGTTTGCGATCGAAAAGGCGAAATCATCGGTGTGCTCCAGCTTCTGAACCGCCTCCGGCCTATCACCGATTCGGACCGCGAATTCCTGCTGGGAATTTCGGTCTACATTGGCCTCGCTCTCCAGAATGCCTGGTCCCACGCGCAACTCCGCGAAGAAGAGAGCTTCGGGCAGAGCCTTCTTTCCCTCTGTGACCGCCTTGCGGAAACCGAACGGCTCTCATTGACTTCACAGGCGTTTAATTACGTCGTCCGGGAAATCAGCAATCCTCTGGCGGTCGCAATGGGATACACGGACCTGGCGCACAGCCATCCGGGAGTCCCGGAGCAGGTGAGGGGGTACCTTACCAAGATTTCTCAAGGCATCGATCAGACGGCAACTGCAGCCCGCCAATTTCGAAGCTTTATTAACAGCGCGGCGCCAAAGCTGAGGCCCATTGCTCTGTCGGACGTGCTCTGGCAGATTACCCATCTTCGAGCTCAACAGTGGGCAGCACAGAACATCGACGCATCCATGTTAATCCTGAAGGCGCCTCCGGTCCTGGCCGATGAAGCTCAGATGCAGCTCGTCGTGCTGTACCTCCTGCAAAACGCCGAAGCCACCCTTGGCGATGGCGATCCGAGCCGGGAACTGCGGATTACGCTATCCGCCGGCGGCGAACAAGTGCGCGTCGAAATTTCACGTACAGGCCCGGCATCGGGGGAAGAACTGCAAACTCGAATCTACGAGTCTCCATTTACGGGAACCAAGCAGCTCTCGGTATCAACGTTGGGCCTGGCTCTGGCTTCCGGCATTGTCGAGCAGCACAACGGAAGACTGCGCCTGGAATCCGGCGGAGATAAAGGCGATACCCTCGTTGTCGAACTCCCGGCGTATTTGAGGGATGCCGCCGGCTGAAAGACCGGTTTCGCCAGGCCGCAGAGGACACCCCCCGTCGCTGAACTCGTGTTCAATGA